>WJLO01000091.1 GCA_014728425.1 Minisyncoccota bacterium
TAGGCAAACCATGTTTGATCAAGCAATCAGCACTATTAAGCAGATTTGGCGTAATCAAAAATTACGCTATAAACTATTATTTACCGCAGGAATTTTTTTACTCTTTAGACTTTTAGCTCACATTCCAGTTCCAGCAGTAGATACTAATCAACTGCAAAGCATCTTTGCTGGTAGTCAATTTTTAAGTTTTTTAAATATTTTTTCTGGAGGCACTTTAGCCAGATTCTCTATTGTGGCCGTTGGCATCCAGCCTTACATTACTGCTTCGATCATTATGCAGTTAGCTAGCATGGTTTTTCCTAAATTAAAAGAGCTGCAAAAAGAAGGCGAAGCTGGCAGGCAACAAGTAAATCAGTATACCCGATTGTTAACAGTGCCATTAGGTATTTTCCAAAGCTTATCAGTAATTGCCCTGCTAAACTCTCAAGGTTTAATTCAAACCCAAGAACCTTTAGCTTTAACTGCAATTATTACTACTTTAGTAGCTGGATCAATGATTATGATGTGGCTGGGTGAGTTGGTTTCTTTACATGGCATTGGCAATGGTATTTCCATGGTGTTGTTTGCTGGTATTGTTAGCCAAGTGCCAGTAGCAGTAGCTCAGCTAGCTACAGCAGTAACTAGTCAACAATTAACAGTAATTTTAAGTTTTGCAGTGATTTTGTTGGCTGTGATTGGTTTAGTGGTTTTTATGAATCAAGCTGTACGTAAAATCCCGATCCAATATGCCAAACGAGTCCGAGGCAGCCGAGTTTATGGTGGCCAGAGAACACATTTGCCAGTCAGAGTGAATGTAGCTGGAGTGATGCCGATTATTTTTGCTGTGTCTTTAATGTTAGTGCCATCTTTTTTGGGTCAGTTATTAGTTAAAAGCAGCAATCAGAGCCTAGTTGAACTTGGGCAAAACTTAACTATTTGGTTTAATCAAACTTCACCAATTTATATGATCGTTTATTTTTTATTAGTTTTTGGTTTTAGTTTTTTCTCCGCCTTGGTGTTTTTTAATGCCGAAGACCTAGCAGCAGAACTTAAAAAGAGCGGTGCTTTTATTCCTGGAGTAAGACCAGGTGGGCCAACTAAAAAATTTTTAGAATATGTAGTGATCAGAATCACTTTAGTAGGAGCAGTGTTTTTAGGCTTTATTGCTTTGTTACCAGCTTTGGCTCAGTTGTTTACTGGAGTACAATCTTTAGCAATTGGAGGAACCAGTGTGTTGATTGTAGTCTCGGTAGTGCTTGAAACAGCCAAGCAGGTAGAAAGTATGTTGGTAGGTCAAAACTACGAACAATATACTTAAGCTAGTAAGCTAGCCTCAGTTTTATTATTAATCTTGAGGTAGTGAAGCTGGTGAAACAGCTGGCTGGTCAATAAGTTAAAATAATGAAAGTACTGTTTAAATTACAGCAAAATAGCGTATAATAAACGGTCTTAAAGGTTAAAAACAAGAAAAGGATTTATTGAGTAATCAATAAATCTAAAATATAAAAAAACCAAGGACGAATCATGAAGCTCGTACTTTTAGGGATCCAGGGAGCAGGCAAGTCTACCCAGGGTAAATTATTATCAAAAGAGTTAAAGTTGCCTTATCTGTCCTCTGGTCATATTTTTCGAGAAATGGCTAAAAAACGCACTAAACGGGGCCGCTGGTTAAAAGAAACTTTAAATGCAGGAGTGTTGGTGCCAGATGACACCACTGTAGAAATCGTTTTAGAATATTTGGAAAAATCAGAGTATCAAAAAGGCTTTATTATTGATGGCTTTCCTCGTACTTTGGCACAAGCTGAGGCTTTTGCTAATGGAGAGATTGCTATTTTTATTGATGTATCAGACAAAGAAGCCCTATGGCGTATTTCTGGCAGAACTGATGCCCGCGAAGATGAAACTTTGCAGGCCATTCGTCAGCGAATTCAGCTTTTTCATGAGCATACTGCTCCAGTTTTAGAGTTTTATAAAAAACAAGGTAAACTGATTAAAGTTAATGGGGAAAAAACTGTTGAACAAGTTTATGAACAGATTGTCAAGAAATTGACTAAGTTGCAAAAGCGACTCAAAAAACAACAACAAAAATAGATTTCACTCTGGTTTATCTGGGGAAATTTGTTATAATTGATAGTTCTTAATATGGGTAAAGTACAAGATCATAAACGAGCAGCCAAAGCTAAGCGCCAAGTGGATACTACAGCGCAAAAAGCTGATCGTTCAGATAGGATTGAGTTTGAAGGCGAGGTAGAAAAATGTCTGCCAAATACGATGTTTCGGGTGAGGGTCACTGATTGCCCAGTAGAGCCGTTAAAAGATAAAGTGTTACTGGGTACTTTAACAGGTAAGATGAGATTGTACCGAATTCGTGTTATGCCTGGAGATTTAGTAAAAGGCTATATTTCTAAGTATGATTTAACCAAGTGTAAGATTACTTATCGCGGTAAAAAGAAAAAAAGAACAGAGGATTAAAATTATGAAAGTACGCTCTTCATTGAGAAAAATGTGTGTGAACTGCAAGTTTGTGAGGCGGGAAGGGGTGTTGCGGGTAATTTGTAAGATTGGCAAGCACCGCCAACGTCAAGGATAATTTATGCCAAGAATTAGCGGAATTGACATACCAGATCATAAAAAAGTTTTGTTTGCTTTACAGTCAATCTATGGTATTGGTCCTAAAAGAGCACAACAAATTATTGATCAAACTGGGGTAGATCCAGATAAACGTGCCAAAGAGCTTGTTGGTCCGGAAATCAATAAGATTCAAAAAGCTTTAGAGCAGTTTGCTGTTGAAGGTGAGCTAAGAAGGGTTATTAATGATAA
>WJLO01000092.1 GCA_014728425.1 Minisyncoccota bacterium
TCCCAAAGTGATTTATCAGGCCTATCAATTATTGGTACAACAACAACCTCAAGTAGTTTTAAGTTTTGGTGGTTATGTAGCTGTACCAATTGCCATTGCTGCTTGGTTTTTAAATTTACCAATAGTTACTCATGAACAAACTCGTACTTTAGGTTTAGCTAATCGGCTGATTAGCTGGTTAGCTCGTTATACTGCAGTGTCTTTTCAACATACTTTAGCAACTCTTGAACCAACTCAGGCTAAACTTACTGGTAATCCAGTGCGCTCTAGTTTAAAACAGCAGTCTAAAACACGGCCTTCATGGTTGGCTAAAACTCGCCAACCAATTTTAATGGTTATGGGGGGTAATCAGGGTTCAAAAATCATTAATCAAACCATTGCTGCTGCTTTACCCAAATTAGTGCAAGATTGGCAAGTGGTCCATCAATGTGGCAACCCTACTCAAAAAAATCATTATCAGCAAGAGCTGACTAAGTTACAGATGCAACTGCCAGATCATCAGCAACAATATTATCAAGTAAGACCCTGGTTTACTGAGTTAGAACTAGCTTGGTTATACCAGCATGCTAAATTAGTGGTTTCCCGAGCTGGCGCTAATACTATTTGGGAACTGATGACCATGAAAATGCCAGCAATCTTGATTCCTCTACCTCATGCTAGAGCTAACGAACAACAACTTAATGCACGCTATTTAGCAGATCAGGGTGGTGCAGTGTTGTTGCCGCAATCACAACTTGAAGCAAAAACCCTGCTCACTACTTTGACCCAAGCCAAGTCTCAACTAAAGCTTATGAGAGAAAACCTGGCTCAGTTAGATTTACCACGACAAACCTCAGCACAGATTTACCAGTTATTGATCAAGGCTCTAGATGAGAGTAGTTAAAGAACATTTAAAAGTAAGTGTTTTTTTAACAGTATTGTTATTAATGATCGTGGTGCCTGGTTTAACTTGGTTATTTACTCAAGTTTTAGTAGTGCAGCAAGTAGAGTGTTTGGCTGCAGATCAGGTTCAGGCTCAGCAATTATGTGTTACTTTAACAAGCTTAAAAGGCCAGTCGTTGTTTTTTAGAGATTTTTTTCAAGAGCCAGTAGTTAAAGAACTGCAGCAGGCTGGCAGTGGCTTTGCTTTGGTCAAGCTAGAAAAAAAACTACCCAATACTTTACGAGTTTTTTTGCAAGAAGAGCCTTTAGTTTATCAAGTGTTGTTGTTAGATCAGCCAGTGCAGTTAGTGAGTCATGATGGCCGATTATTTAAAACTGATGATCAACAAAGTAGTTTGCCCATGATTTATCTAGATCAAGCAGAGTTAACCACTGAGCGTCATCAACAGCTTTTAGAGCTGTTAGCAGTTTTAGATCAACAGCAGATTGAGTTTAAAAAAATTGAGGTTTTTGATCAGCAACAAGTACGAGTTTGGTTATTGGACAACAAAACTGTTTGGTTTGAGTTGCAAAATATTTCAACACAAGCTCAGCGTTTAGCATTAGTGCTTAAACAAGTTAATTGGTCAGAACTTGAGTCGCCAGTATCAGAAATTGATGTGAGATTTAAATTACCAGTGTTACGTTGATTTTTCGCATCGACAAGCTAGGGCAAGCTTTGCTATATTTAAAGTAGTCAATCTTTATGTCAAGAAATTCAGTCATTACTGCCATCGATTTAGGCACTGATAAGTGTGTGACTTTGATTGCTGATGTTCAGCCAGAAACCAAAAGCTTGCGAGTAGTGGGAGTAGCTGCTGTACCTGCTCGCGGCATGCGTCGAAGTGTGATTGTGGACCTAGAGCAAGTATTAATGACTATTAGTGAAAGTCTTGATGCTGCAGAGCGTATGGCTGGTTTTGATGTCCAGAGTGCTTATGTATCTGTTTCTGGCGCTCATGTTAGTTCTAAAAACTCCAAAGGGGTGGTGGCTGTGGCTGCCCCAGATCAAGAAATCACTGATGAAGATGTTGCTCGGGTAGTAGAAGCAGCTCGCGCTATTTCTTTACCAGCAGATCGGCAGATTTTACATGTTATTCCTAAAGATTTTAAAGTGGATTCTCAAGAAGGTATTAAAGATCCAGTAGGCATGACTGGAGTGCGTTTAGAGTCCGAAGCTCATATTATTACAGGCATGAGCACTTCTTTAAGAAATTTAGAAAAATGTATTAATGATTTGGGCTTACAAGTTGATTCATTTGTATTTGCTGGTTTGGCAGCTGCAGAGGTAGTGTTGTCAGAAACCGAAAAAGAGTTAGGAGTGGTGGCAATTGATATTGGAGCTGGCTCAACTAGTTTTTCTGCTTTTGTAGAAGGAGCTTTAGAGTATTCTGGAGCTATCCCTATTGGTGCGCGTCACATTACTCAAGATTTGGCCTTAGGTTGTCGAATCAGTTTGGACAGTGCAGAAAAGATTAAGTTAGCTTTGACTAATGATTATCAGGAAATCAAACCGCGCCCTGGTGAGTCTAAAGAAGATTTAAACAAGCGGCGCAAAAAAGCCGATAAATTAGATTTAGCTAAGTTAGGAATTCATGAAACAGTAGAGAGTTTGTCCAAACGAACTTTGGTAGAACGAATTATGTTGCCTAGAATGAAAGAAATTATTCATTTGGTTGGTCAGAAACTTGATGATAAAGATTTATTAAATCAAGTGCCAGCAGGTTTAGTTTTATCTGGCGGAGGAGCAGAAACCGTTGGTATGACTGAAGTAGCTAAACGAACTTTAAACTTGCCAGCTAGAGTAGGTCAGCCCAAAGAGTTGCAAGGCTTGGTTACTGATATTATGAGGCCATCTTATGCTACTAGCATTGGGTTGTTGGTTTATGGTCAGCGCCATGGCGGTGGTGCGCAAATTAAAACTAGTTTAAGTTTAGATTTTCTCAAACAATTGCCAGTTAAATCAGCTGTTACTAGTTTGATTAAGTTAGTTAAAAAAATCATGCCTTAGGAGTTGATTTTGACACTTGCCAACCCATGGTATAGTTTGATATAAAGCGTTAAGGAAATTTCAATTATTTTAAATATTTATGGGACTTGTAAAACCTGCTAACACTACTTTTGCCAAGATTAAAGTGATTGGGGTAGGCGGTGGTGGCGGTAATGCAGTTAATTCCATGATTAACTCTGATCAGATTCAAGGAGTTGAGTTTATTGCTGTTAATACTGATGCTCAAGCTTTATTAACTTCAAAAGCAGACACCAAAGTACAGATTGGTTCTAATTTTACTAAAGGCCTAGGTTCTGGAGCTGATCCAGAAGTTGGTCGTACTGCTGCTGAAGAAAGCCGCGAAAAACTCAAAGACTTATTGTTTGATACCGATATGGTCTTTATTACTGCCGGCATGGGCGGTGGCACTGGTACTGGGGCTTCACCAATTATTGCTGAAATTGCTCGGGAGTCTGGGGCCTTAACAGTAGCTGTGGTGACTAAGCCGTTTTCTTTTGAAGGTATTCGCCGGATGCAAACTGCTGAAGAAGGCATTGAGTTTTTACGAGATGCTGTTGATACCTTGATCGTGATTCCTAACCAGCGTTTAATGGAAGTAGTAGATAAAAAAATGACCTTGCTTGATGCTTTTAAGCTGGCTGACAATGTACTAGGCCAAGGAGTGAAGGGCATTTCTGATTTAATTACTGTGCCAGGATTAATTAATGTTGATTTTGCTGATGTAAAAACCATTATGCTTGATTCTGGCAGTGCTTTAATGGGTATTGGTGAGGCTTCTGGTGAAGATCGTGCTATTACTGCAGCTAGAATGGCAATCTCCTCGCCCCTTTTGGAAGTTTCTATTGATGGTGCTAAAGGGATTTTGTACAACATTATTGGTGGTCAAGACATGACCATGAGTGAGGTTTCTGATGCTTCTGCCATTATTGCTAATGCTGCTGATCCTGATGCCAATATTATTTTTGGAGCTACTATTGATGAAGATATGAGTTCTAAGGTTAAGATTAGTGTGATTGCTACGGGTTTTGATGAGCGACAATTAGGTTATGCTGCTGCTGGTCGTACTATGTTTGGTGCTTTTAGCCGAGACTCACGTCGTCGTTTAGGCATTAACAAGCAGCAACAAAAAGAACCAGCTGCTCAAGATCAACCAAACAAGATCGACCGTACTCCGGGCGGTTTTACTCAACCGCAAACTATGTCTCAA
>WJLO01000093.1 GCA_014728425.1 Minisyncoccota bacterium
CCACTCATAGTTAAGATACTATAACCATCCTGATGAGGGCCTGGTTGTAAAATCAACTGATCATTTAAGCCAATGGTGGTGGTGTAAACATAAAAACCCTTGTCATCAACTTCCTGAGTAGCAGGAAGGTACAACTTTTCACCTTCTAGTTGAAAAATGCTGACTTCAGCATCAACCAAGGGGGCATCATCACCATCAAAAACGTAATTGCAGTTTTTATCTTCATAGACAAATCCTCGTAAAGTGACTTTAACCCCAGAGGATTTAGGAACCGTACTTGGAGAAGGCAATGGTTGAGGCACCTGACTAACCCAAACAGTAGCTGGCTGATCGCTGGTGGGAAAAGGAGCTGCGGTTGGTTCTAATAGTGTTTGCGCCTGCTGAGCCAACTCTTGTTGTTGTTTTTTAGCATCTTGTAATTTTGCTTGATAAACAGCTAGTTTAGCTCGCTGGTAAGCAAAAAAGCCAGTTGCCAAATGCCAAATCAACAAGGTTACAATTACGCCAGCAATGACCAGACTTAAAGCAAATCGTTGTTGGTGATTATTTTTTAACTTGAGTTTCACGATTAAATTGTTTGATCTTTTTCCTAATCTTTTCGATTTCTTTTGCCTGGCTTAATTTTTTAAAAGCTGGCTTGTTTTTAAGATAAATAGCATAACCAACCAGAGTCACAATCATCACCACTGCCAAACTAACTAAAGGCAAATTTAAATAATCACTCCAAAATATTTGTTCAGTATTAGAATCTGGCGGCGAGTCAACTAAATCAATTTTTGGTATAGGCGTTTGTGTTGGTGGCACTGGAGTTGCTGTTGGAACTAAAGTTGGTGTTGCAGTTGGTGGCCGGGGTGTAGCTGTAGGCACTTGAGTTGGAGTTGTTGTGGGTAGTGGTGCAGGCAAAATTTGAAAATTAACCTTGTAAGTATCCTCATCTTCATCAAACGAATGCACATACATGGTCAGCGTACCCTCATGATCACTACCGCACTCCCCACGAATATACCCCTGACTATCAGAAACATTGTTAAAAGTCTTACAAAAATCACCAGGCCGAGGATTAAGCAAGCGAAACTCAGCTTTTTCTCCCACCGAAGGCTGTTGATATCCCTTAGTTAATAAGGCTTCAACACGAACATTTTTTTCATTCACATAGCCATAGCGATCCAAAAGGTGAATCTCAATCCGACCACCACCGGCAAAAACCGGCATAGCAATGAATAAGCCTAAAAATAATAAAATTTTTTTCATCTACAAGAAATTATACCAGCCTACTGGTTAAAAATCCTCTAATACCATCAACAAACTCATTCAAGCTTACCTCGGTTTAAAAACTCTAGAGTTGTTACATCTAGGCCATATTTTTGTTTGGTTTTCTGATCATAAAACATTACTTCAGCAGAATTTGGAACATCCTGATCATCATTAATATACCAAGCATCTAGGTCTCGATCTTGAAAATCAACAGCAAGATAGGTTTTTGATCTGGTAATCGGATCAAGGCTGTATACTTTTGTGACCCTTGCAGTTTGCCAATCTAATGAACCACCCTCATTGTCAGCAACCTCAAGCTCAGCAAAATATAACTTGTTTTGCACATAACCCAAAAATCTTGGTAGAAGTTGAGCCTCATCGCCTATAAAACATCCAGATCCAGCCTCTTGCAGCTCTTCAAACTCTCCATTTTCTGACAACAGTTTTACAAAACTATGACCACCACAACCATCTCCCATACCCTCGCTTAACAAAATTTGTCCGGTTTGAGGAAAATAGTCATAATATCGTCTACCGGTATAAGCAGCAACCTTGGCTGTTGTGGGAGTCATTAACACTGATTTAATCTGAAAATCACTACCATCTTGATTAATACTAGCAATGCCAATTTGATAAGCACTAAAGCCATAAGTGATTTCATACACAAGATATTGTTGTTTGCCAACTGTTCTCAACATCAGTTTATCAAGGTCCATACCTGAGATTTTTTGAATGAGTTTGTAATAAGGGTTGTTGCTGGTTTCACTCACGGTTTCTTTGGTATCAAGATCAATGGTAACAACATCTACTCCATAATCATCAGGATTAAAATACACCGAATGAAAAAGGTTGTCTTCTCTACAAGTTAAGATTTTTTCTCCTGATTTTTCTTGAGGTTTTGTAAGCTGTTTTTGTTGTTCAATCTGATTAAGAGTTTTTAAATTTTCAAGATGTTGTTGTTCTAGGAATTGATTACGAGCAATTAAAGTACGAGCCTGGTATCTAAAAACAAAAAAACTAAGGAAAAAAGTTGCTACAACTAGTACAACCATCCAAAAAATACAGTTTTTATAAAAAATTAACTTTGTAAAAATCTTCCAAAAATTTCTTTTTTGCGCAGCTGGAACATTTGTTGAAAAATCAGAAAAGGACTTGTTTACTGGCATAAAACAATTTTATACCTTAAGCACTAGTCAAGACAAGGTGAGTTTGGATGAAAATCTCAGTTTATTGCGACTAAGTATACACATGAGTAGCCTAGAACTTAGAGATAAACAAAAACTCAGCTCATTGCTAAAAATTGTTCGCGCCAGTAAGGCTACTGCTGATCCTTGATTTGCAAAAATAACCACTGACGCAACCTATGTTAGTAAAACGCAGCTAAACAGCTTAATAGAAGAATATGACAAACTCTATAAGAAATAATAATCAACAAATAAAAAAACCTGTAGCTGTAGCTTGTGCTAAGTTGATTTTAGTAGGTGAACATGCTGCTGTGGCTGGTTTTCCTGCTCTAGCTATCCCTATGACATCATTAAACTTAAAAGCCCAAATTAGTAAAGAAAAAAATATCCAGCAAGCAAATATAATAACAAAGATTTTTGACAAAAATCAGCAGACAAATTCAGCAAAGATTAAATTTAAAATCATCTCCAATATTCCTCAAAAATCAGGCTTAGGCTCATCAGCAGCATTTGCTACTGCTGTTATACGCGCTCTTTACAACTACCATCATTTAACTTATACCAAAAAGCAGCTTTTTAAAATTGTCCAGCAATGTGAAACTGTTTATCATGGCAAACCAAGTGGCTTAGATGCAGCAACAGTCATTTATCAACAACCTGTCCTATTAAAAAATAATAAAACCACTTGTATTTCAATTCATGATCAAGACATAAATAAGATTGTCTTAATTAATTCAGGACAAGCAACAGAATCAACTAAAGAAATGATTGGTCATGTTAGCAAGAATCTTCATAAAAATAAAATTTTCAATCAACTAGGGCTACTTTGTCAGCAGTATTTAGAAAATAGCATTACACTCAAACAGCTATTTTATCAAGCTCACCAGCTTCTTAATGCTTTAGGAGTTGTGGGAGATAGGGCAAAACAAATTATTTCTCAAATAGAAAAAATCGGCGGTGCAGCTAAAATCTCCGGTGCAGGAGGAAGAAAAACAGGATCAGGAATTATTGCTGCTTATCATCAAGATAAAAATATTCTTGTTCAGCTATGTAAAAACAATAATTACCAACTAATAAATTAAAAAGCAACTCAACTCCACCACAACCCTACTAAACCCAAGATCACCACGCTCATGTTTAATAACTGATATAAAATAGCTGATTGGCCAGCATCTAACCAAGCAATTTTTCTAAACAAAGGTGGTTTATAAGTTTTATTAGCTGCTTGATGATTAAGCCAGTAAATTACCTCATAACTAGAACGAATTACCCAGAAAAGTAGCCAGTAGTGCCAAATTTGCTGCTTGGTAAAAAAATAAAAAAGCAAGCTGGAAATCAACCAAAAAGGCCCCAAAATCAAGCCATCACCCCAAACAAAAACTCCTAAAGGAATCAAAATAAAAGTATCAGAATAAAACTGCTGATGGCGAGACTTTTGATAGGAAAGCCAGGTGATTAAACTAGCTAACAAAAATAAAAATAAACTAAATCCTGTTTTTAAAATCATAACAATTGAAAAATTTTCTTGATTTTACAACTAATGTTGGTATTTCGTCATTTCACAATAAAAAACGGCCTCAGCTCTGAATAAAAGCCAAGCTTTTTCATTAGTCAAGTTTGGTAACAACTTAACTAAGGCCCAAAACTTAGTCATTTGCTGGCAAATTTTGCAAACTACCTAAAAACTCTTTAATCTGGGC
>WJLO01000094.1 GCA_014728425.1 Minisyncoccota bacterium
CTGCCCAACTTGCATGAAGCGAAACTTACCAAGCAACTTTATGCTAATCATCCTGGTGACTGGCCAGTAGCGCTTGGTTTTGTTATTGAAGACTATCAAGCTGAAAATCTGACTCAAGTAGCTAGTCAAAGTGGAGTTATTATTGAAGAACATGTCTATCAAGTGCCTTTAGCTACTGGGCTTGATTTGGATAAACTTACTGACCTAGAAAACAAGCACTCGCAACTATTGGCTAAGCCAGGAGGACAAATTGTTTTAATTAACAATCAGGATCAACAGCAAGTTCTCCTTGACTCTGCTGGTGCAAATGGCCAAACTATTATCTTAGAACAAGACTTAGCTGAACTCATTAACCAACCATGAATAAACTAACAGAAATCAGCAAAATTACTGGCTTGTTTTTAGTTTGGCGCACAGGATTATTAATAATTAGCTGGCTAGCTAATCAACTTTTATCCTATCAACCTAGTTTTCCTTACAGTCAAGATGTATTAGCCAATAGTCAGCTACCTCAATGGCTTTATAGTTGGGCTAATTTTGATGGAGTTCATTATTTAACTATTGCGCAAAAAGGCTATCATGGCACTGGTTTAATTCAAGCCTTTTTCCCAGTTTATCCACTATTAATTAAAACAGTTGCTCAGCTAACAAACTTAACTCATTTTAGCGCCTTAATTATTAGTGGTTTAGCAATCAGTAACCTTAGTCTCTGGTTACTACTGATACTATTATATTATTTAGTAAAAAAACACTTTACTGTCAAAATCGCCTGGCTCACTTTAGTGATGCTGTTAATTTTTCCTAGTTCGTTTTTTTTAGGCGCGGTTTATAACGAAGCCCTGTTTTTAACTCTATTAATTGGGAGTTTTTTAGCTGCTGAAAAAAAACATTGGTGGCTAGCAAGTATTTTAGCTGGCTTGGCCAGTGCCACTCGGGTGGTGGGTGTTTTTCTCATCCCTGCTTTATTAATCACCCTTTGGCAACAACAGTCAACAAACACTCAAGTGAGTCCAGTGGTCTTTGTTCAAAAAAACTGGAACAAAATACTAATTATTATGACTGGCTCTTTAGGTTTACTTGGCTACATGTTTTATCTACAACTTCGTTTTCAAGACCCTTTATATTTTTTACACGTACAAAGTGAGTTTGGCGCTGGCAGACAAGAAAATTTAATCCTATACCCACAAGTGGTTTGGCGTAGTATTAAAATTTTGTTAACCACCAGGCCATTTAACTGGAAGTACTATAGTTATTTACAAGATTTTATTATTGGGATTGGTGGTTTAGGATTAATTATCTGGTCTTGGTTAAAAGAAAACTTGCCTTTAAGTTATATTGTGTTTGCATTGCTGGCTTTTTTAACACCAACCCTAACTGGCACTTTCTCTAGCATGCCACGTTACGCTTTAGTTTGTTTACCGATTTTCCTTTATTTGGCTAAAAAACTTAGTAAAAACAAATTTCAGTTAATTGTTTATTTGCTGATCTCTTTGATTTTTTTACTGATTAACACCATCTTGTTTATCCAAGGATATTGGGTGGCATGAAACAAAAAATCTGGCTCTTAATCACTATTAGTTTAATAGTTTTATTGGCTTTAAAGCTACCGCTTTTTTTAAAAAAACAACTTTTTAACACTCACGACTTGGAATATCATGCTGCAAGAACTGCTAATTATTATCTGGCTTTAAAACAAGGTCAAATTCCACCTCGCTGGGCACCAAATCTTAATTATTCTTTTGGTTTTCCAAAATTTTTATTTACCTACCCTTTGCCTTACATGATCACTACTGGTTTTTATTTGTTAACTAATCATATTGAGTTGGCTATTAACAGTTATTTGTTTTTAATGTGGCTTACTGGCAGCCTGGGCATGTTAATGCTAGCCCGCCTGAAAACCCACCACCCTTGGTTAACTCTTACCACTAGTTTAATCTATGCGCTATCACCATTTACTCTTCTTAATATTTTTATTCGCGGAGCTCTTGGTGAACTAGCTTTTTTTGCCTTGTTGCCCTGGGTATTTTACTTACTAGAACAACAAAACCAAATTCGTTGTTGGTGGTATCCCTTGTTAGGCTTGATCATTGGCAGTGGTTTTTTATTAAGCCATCACCCTTCTTTGTTTGTAGCTTTACCATTAATCGTGATTTGGGTCTTAATTAAATTTAAACCACAGTTTTTAAAAAAATATTGGGAAAAAAAACTTGGGTTAATACTAGCGATTAGTTTAATTAGTCAGTTTTTTTGGTTACCGGTTTTAGTTGAAAGCCAATATACTGTGTTAAATCAAGATGCTGGTCTAGCTCCAGTATTAAATAAATTTCCTGTTCCTTTAAGCCTGCTCTGGCCAAAGCTAGGCTATCACTGGTTAAAACTTAAGCATACTTATCCTCATGACTTTGACACTAGTTTGGGCCTAGCTAGCTTAATAATTATCAGCATCACTGTTATCAGTTTAGTAAATCATTTTTTCATTAAAAAAACAAATCAAACAGATTTTAAAATGACCTACTTTTGGCTAATAGTTTTTATCTTAGCTGTTTTGTTGATGCTGCCGATCTCGATTCCAGTGTGGCAATTAATTCCTTTAAGTAAATTTTTACAGTTTCCTTGGCGTTTGCTCTGGTTAACTACTTTTAGCAGTTGTATGCTATTGCTGAATCTAAACATTGCTCAATTAATTACCAATAAAATTTTCAAGCCCTTGTTAATCTGCTTAGGCTTAGTTTCTTTAGGCTATTGGTGGTTTACAGCCAAACCAATTGCCTATATTCATCGCGATGATTATGAGTGGCTAGAATATACTGGAACAGCCACTTCTTTTGATGAATTTATGCCTAAATGGTTTGATCATGAAAAAAATCTTAAGATCGAGGATCCGGTCATAGTTAACTCTTTAACTGAATTTAATCCCAAAAAACGCGCTGCTAATACTGTTAATCAAGGAGAGGTTGAGGTCTTGGCTTGGAATGGCACGCAAATGCATTATCAAGTTACTGCTACCCAGTCAGGCTTTATTATCCAGCGCACTGCCTATTTTCCTGGTTGGGAAGTGATGGTTAATGGCCAACAACAATCGATTAACTATAATCATCAACTTTTACCAGGAAGAATCTTAATTCCCATTACTGCTGGCACTTATAAAGTTCAGGCTAGATTTACTAACAATACCTGGGCTCGCCAACTAGCAGATCGCTTAAGTATTTTAGGCTTAGGATTAGGGTTGGCAATAGTCTTGCTTAAACCCAGCCATCTTAATTATCTTAAAACTGGGGCAACTAATTGATACCCGGGGGCATCATCAAAATAATTAACCTCATCAAGCACTTTATAAGACCGATCAATATCTTTAGCTTTACAGTTGCCTCCAATAACATAAAGGGTGTTTGGCTCAGAGCCAACTAAGCAAGCTTCATCAACAAACTTAAATTGACCCAACTGATAGCTGGCTGCCAGGCGTTGAGGGTATGAATTTTGCAACTCTGCTAAAGGAATTAAGTCTGCTAAAGCCAAATAAACATAAGCTTGACCAGTAACTTTATTAACCACTATTTGTTGATATTGATCTACTAATGGTTTAAGTTTAGTAGCTAACTGCTCGTCTATATATTGACGAGTCCAAGGACGATACCGTGGTTGATAAACTATATATTGATTAAAAAAATAAGCCACTCCCCATAAATAAGCTGCTAAAATCACTGTATAACTAAGTTTTTGCAAGCGTTGTTTTGTTAGCCATTGCGGAATGCTTAACAAAGCAACAGCAATAAAAAAATAAATCGGAATCAAGATTGTCACAATCCTAATCATGCTCACTGCTTCTTGTACTGTTAAAGCAGCTGGCAATGGGCTAACCAATAACCAAAACAACATAAGGACAGCTAGCTTTTGATGTTTCTTTTGTCTAAAAGCTTGGTAAAGACCCAAAGGCAATAATCCTGCTTCAATTAAATATAACAAGCCATGAAAAGGAACTCGATAGCGAGCTGGATCACCGCCTTGAAAAAACAAAAAATCAGCTGTGAAGTGTCGGGCATAAATCTGCAAAATATCCCAACCATAATTAATGAGCTTGTTATGAAAAACTCTAACGATCAGTGGTGGTA
>WJLO01000095.1 GCA_014728425.1 Minisyncoccota bacterium
AAAGCTCTTTTGGCTTGTTCTTGGCCATGTACATTGGCAAAATCAACTAAAAAATCCTTAGCAGGTTGGGGTTGAAACCCTTGTGATTTTAATACTGGCAAAGGTTGTTGCTCCCAAGCATAGGCTAGATAGTCTTTTAAATGCTTAATAGGATGAAGTTTAATATCAGAAATAATCTTGACCTCTGAACTATTGGCAGCTGGAAAAACTACTTGTTTAAAACCTAGGTCACGTGCTGCTAGCACCAATGGCAATAATCCTTTAATTGGTTTGAGCTGACCATCTAAAGCCAACTCCCCAAAAAACATTGTCTTAGTTGTGTCCAACTCAACCTCTTGATACATCTTTAAAATCGCAATAATAATTGCCAAATCCAAACTACTACTAGTTTTACGAATATCTGCTGGTGCTAAATTTACAATAGTACGTTTACTGCGAATTCTAATGCCACAATTTAATAAAGTAGCAGTAATCCGCTCTTTGGCTTCATCTACTGCTTTAGCTGGTAAACCAATGATAATTAAATTAGGAGTACCTCGATTAGCATCAACTTCGACCTCAATCTGGATCGGTTTTAAACCAATCATGCTAGCGGTATAAGTACGCGCAACTGCCACAGCATTTATTATCCACACAATGCTGACATTAACTGTAACAACTAAAAAACTGACTAGGTTTGAAATATTTTGTAGCTACCAAGTAATTCGATAAACCGATTCATAACGATCTTGACTAGTGTCACGAATGCTTACCTCTGTTGAGGGAGAATAATAATTACCATCAAAGCGAAAATAGTCACCATCTTTACCATAAAAACTACTGCTATTTTCAGGTAAATATAACTTTAAGCGATCTGACCGCCGCGAACTAATATAGTCTAGTTCTACGCCCCAAGGATTTTGATAATACTGACTATCACTAATTCTGTTGTTTTTATCGTCTCGGAAGTTAATGCTGTCTTTAGTGATCTGACCGCTAAAATTATACATTCTTGCACCATCGGGAATTAATTTAACTCCCAAGTTGTGAGAGTTAAAAAAACGGTTGTTCTTAATAGTATAAATAATCGCTGCCATTGCAGCTTGTTGACGATAGGTCATTAATAATATTTTACACCAGACTTAACCTAAAGCAAAATTTTGCTAACCAAACCAACATTCCAGCTGCAAATAATTACATCAACAACTCAACAGCCACGCAACTAAGTCAAGCAAGTGAATTAAGATTTTAATGCCAGTTTTAAAGCACCATACACTGGAGGTTTAGTAGGTACAATAATCTTTAAATGATCATTTAATAACTGGAGTTTAGTTAATAACTGCTGACGTAAATAAGTTTGTTTAAGCATGCCACCCACTAAAACTAAATCCACTGGCTTGGTTGCTAAATCTAACTTAGTCATCACCACCTTGACCATTAAAACTAACTCCTGCACTGCCTCATCAATAATCTCTTGAGCTGCTTGATCACCCTGTGCAACTGCCTGACTCACCAACACACTTAAACTTGCTATTTGAGTTTTACTTAAAGGAGGTTGATAAACTTCTTTTTTGAGGTCTACAAAAGTGTCTAGGTCAAAATATTCTTTTACTAGTTCTTGCAACAGGCTTTTGGCTCCACGGCCATCAAAACTACGTACAGCTGCCCGTAAACCAGCTCGACCCACAGCATAAGCTGAACCCTCATCAGTGAGTAAATAATCCATCCCCCCAGTTTTAGCCCGCTGGCCTTGAGCATTATGACCAATGCAGTTAGAGCCGGTTCCAGCAATCAACACTAAGGCATCAGCCTTGTCAGTGCCACTAGCCAAAGCAATTGCTGTATCGTTTTCCAAACGAACAGTTTCTACTTCTAGGTTTTTAAAAAGCTGAGCAAACAAATTTTTAGCTTGAGTTAACTCTGCTGGGCTGTCAACACCAGCTAGACCCATTACCAAGGTTTTAAACTTAGCTTGCCAGGGTAGAGGCTTAATAGCTTGATCAATTGCCTGGCGAAGGTTAAGCTGAACTTGGTGCTCATTTAAAACTGCTAAATTTGTAGAACCAGCCTCACCTTGACCAAGCACTTGACCTTGTAGGTCTGCTGCTAATACTTGAGTCTTGGTAGCTCCGCCATCAATAGCTAGTAAAAATTTTTTCATTGACCAATACTTACTCGCCAGCCTGATAAATACTTTAAAGCTTTAGGCTGAAGCCCGTCTTCCTATTTGATTAATAATTAATTACTGCTTTTTATCGCTGTAGATAACTAACTCAACATCAAGACTAATTAACCCTGCTGAGGCTGAGTTAACTGTTCTTTAACTGCTAAATATTTTAGCACCAGCTCTACCCAAACTGCATGACTCCACACTAAGGGTGTGGCTGAACGCGACTCACCAGTATAAGGATTAAGTTGTTCAGCCAAGATTCCAGAAGCATAACGATGCTGCAACACCCAATCCATAATCGCTTCTACATCTCGCAGTTGAGCTTGACCAACCTGGGGATGATGCAGCATTCGCAAACCTTCCCACATTGTGGTAATAAACCAAGGGTTAGCTAAATCAGTGTCTTTAAAATAATAATCGCCCTGATAGCGAATAATACCACCCACTGGACCAGGATTATTAAGGTGCTTTGCCACTGCCGCCTGAGTGGCTTGAAATTTAGGATGATCTTGAGACAAAGCTCCAAAATACCACAAACCAAACAAAGAACTAGCATCAATGACTTCATGGAGTTTTACCTGGTTGTCTGTAGTAGTAGCATAACGCACAAAAGACTGTAACTTGTCACTAAAAAGCTGTTCTAACATGGCTTCTTTAATCTCTTCTGCTGCTTGTTTATAAGCACGCATATGGTTGCGTTTACCCAATAATTCAGAAAAATCTGCTGCTGCCGTTAATCCGCCATAAACAGCAGCACAGGTATAAGTTGACACTCCAATCTTTTCTTCCCAAAGATCATAAGAAGGTAGTGGCAAGCCAGTTTGTTGATTGCGGAAATTAACTAAAAACTGAGCCATTTTTTCAATCATGGGCTTGTATAACTCTTCAATAAATTCTAAATCTTTAGAGGCCTGATAATGTTGCCACAAGGCAAACAATACTCCAGCAGTTTCATCCTCTTGAATTGGTAGTTGTAAAATCTTGTCTTTTAACCAAGACTTTTGCGCTGTTGTAGAGTGCCAAGTAGAACCTAGACTTTGGTCAGAGTTAAAACGATGGTGTAAATAACCATCTGGGTGTAGAACTTGCTGACAAAACTTAAAAAACGGCTTGGTGATCTCATTAAAGCCAGCATGATCTAAAGCAGTAGTAATAAAAGCAGCATCCCGCGGCCACATATAGGCATAATCATCTTTACCATACTCAATCATAGCGCTATCTGCTGAAGCAATAATACTGCCTCGATTGTCTGTGTGGGCGCGCAAAATAAACAAAGACATGTCAAAAAGTTTTTGCTGTGCTGCTGGCAAGTTTTTAATTGAATCTGGCCGTTGATTTAACCAAGCATGCCAAAAATATTCAGTAGAATGAATCATGCCCTCAGGAGTTTTGGTATTGACCATTTCGTTTAACTCATAAGCTGCCTCTAAAGATTTGCCAATGCAAATCCAGTAAAACACCCTAGCTTTGGCTTGGCTTTCGCAAGCAGTGCAAACTCTAATTACACTGTCTACACTACCGTGTTCTACTGCATTCTTGCCAAGTTGTCCATCTTCTGCATCTTTATAAGTTCCTGCCTTACCTTCAAACTGATAAGCACCCACTGCATAATCATCTAAGACTTGACCCTTAGCAGTGCGAGCATTAACCACAAAGACCCTTCTACCTTTGTAATGAACTACAGCATTATGAGTAGGATCATAAAAAGCAGTGTTGCGTTTTTTACTTTCATAAATCATAAAAACTTGATGAAAAAACAACTTGATATCAATGTTTTCTTTACTATGATTATAAACATCTACTTGACGAAGAAACACATTGGTTTCGTTATAAACAATGTCTTCCATCACTAAGCTAACTTGAAGGTGCTCGCTTTTGCAAACCAAATAACCCACCATTGTTCCAGGCTTATAGCCAATTGAGATTTGCCAACTACCATCATCTAACCAAGAAAACTGATTGTTAATCATTACTCCAATGCGATGCTTGTGGCCACTAACATGATTTTCTAAACCCACATAATGAAAATGAACATCACGCACAAAACCATATTTGTCTAAGGCTACTAAAGAGGTGCCATTACCAAGAACTAATGCGCGTGCCATAATATCATTATACGCGAGTGAATAGGGGAGAGTGCAAGGGCTAAAGTAAACGTTCTTTTAAATCTGCCAATACAATTGAGTAGCGACGGTAAGCTTCCTGGGGAGAATCATAAGGACTAAAATAGGCATGCACATCACCATCTGCAGACCATTTAGTACACATGTAATAAAAATGGTCGCTAGTTTGTAGCCGCCGCCAGTCTTGAATTAACTGAGGATCGCCAGACTCTAGTACTGGTTGCTCCAACTCATACAACACCCGTAAGCTATCATACTGGAACTGATTATCGCGCCAGGCCGTAAGATCTCGATCAACATCAGCCCAAGAAATTGGTTCAGGAACATCATAAACTGGCCAATTCTGCTGATAACCTTGACTTTGTTGCTGATGACGCTGAAATGGACCTGAGCCAGCACTAGTTCTTTTGCCTGACTGAGTGCTAGCTGCTGACTGGTGATTCTGCCAAAAACGAGCAAACAACTCTTGCGGAGTTTTAAACTGGTTCCAGGGTTTTTGCAAAAACTTAGCCACAAAACTAGCAAAAAACTCAAAAATACCAGTATCTGCCCATTGATGCTCACCAAAAGTCTCAAAATCCATAAATAAATTAACTAGTTCGTTTTCTGGATAAATCTCAATCCAGTCTAAATATTGCTCAACCTGCAAAGGATACCAGGGCCAACTTTTATCAGAAAACCGAAAAGCAATATCATCAGAGAGCTGAGCATGTTTAAGTAGCAAAGGCAGAGTTGGTTGAGAATGACTTTGAAACAACTGAGTGCGCTGATGGCCAGCTAAATAACGATCAACTGCTTCAGTTAAAATTCCTTGAAACTGAAAATCAGCTAACTGCTTAACCAAGTCATTGTAATAAACCAACTCAGTATTGCGAAAAACTCGTGGTTTAACTCCAAACAACTCTTCAATCAGCTGCTGATGTTTGTTGATCTGCCAAACAAACTCTTTATTGGAGTACAAAAAAGCCAAAGAGTGATAATAGGTTTCTGCTAATAACTCCACCCGACCAGTTTTAACTAATTTTTGCAACAAAACCAATACCTCAGGAGCAAACAGCTGAGCTTGCTCAATAAACATTCCAGAAATAGACAAAGCAAACTTAAAGCCTGAATGCTGAGTTAGCAAGCGCTCAAGTAAGCCCAACATTGGAAAATAAGATTTGTGTGCCACCTTAAGAAACACTTGTTGGTTTTTAAGGTTTTGTTCATCAGCAAAATATGATTGATCATTGCCAATTGCAAAAACATTATAGTCTTTTAACCGATAGGGTTGATGAAGATGTAAATAAAAACATAATTGCGGCATGATCTTAATCTACCTTGAGTATCACTAAATTTGCAAGTTGACTAAATTGCTTAACTACCTAAAAAAGCTTGACGATAAACCTTTTTAATCTTGGCCGCTGAGTTAGCCCAAGTAACTTGTTGCAGGTCTTGAAGCTGGTTTTTAACGATCTGTTGACCATAGCCCTGGTCTTTTAACAAGCGCAGCACTTGTTTGGTCATCTGATCTAAATCCCAAAAATCTACTTGTACTGCACTGGGCATTACTTCAGCTACTCCAGCAGTTTTGGAAATCACCACTGGGGTGTGCCGCTGCGCTGCTTCTAAAGCAACTAAACCAAAAGGCTCAGATAAAGACGGCATCACAAACACATCAGCTCGTTCCAATAACTTATCTTTTTGCTGGTCGCGCACAAACCCACTAAATAATAATGAGGCAGACAGTTGATCGCCAGCAGTTTTGATTAATAACTCATGATATAAATCACCATTACCAGCTACTACAAATAAACAATTTGGCATTTGTAAAAGTATTTTTTTAGCTAACTCAATAAAATGATAACCACCTTTTTGGGCAGTAAGTCGCCCCATAAAAGCTATCATGGGTCGTTTTTGAGCAAAATGCAGTCGGTCTTGACTAGGAGCCTGATCCCAAGGAGAAACTCCATTATGCACTACAGAGATTTTATCTGCAGGTACTTGATATTTATTAATTAATAATTTTTTGGTGTAAAAGCTGACTGCAATAATCTGATCAGCCAAATGCATGCCTTGATACTCAGTTTGCTTAATATAACTACTACCAGGGCTATCAGGAATACGATCAAACTCAGTAGAATGCACGTGAGCAATCATCGGTTGACCGGTTTGTTTTTTTACCTTAGCAGCAGCAGGAAACGACATCCAGTCATGAGCGTGAATCACATCATAGGCTGACCGAAACCGGGCTGCTTGTTGATCCACTAATTGAGCATAGCGTTCAACCTTTTGCTCTAACTGAGAATGAGGAAGACTACTTAGCTCTGCTGCATTTAGTCTTTTAACTGATTGTTTGACTACACTGGAATAAGCTAAAAAAGGTGGTTGATCTGACTGTTCCCAACTAGGATCAACACAGCTCAAAACCCTCATATGATCGGGAGAGTCAAGATTATAAGGTAGGGTAAAATAAACTTGAGTATTACTACCAACCAAAGCCCGAGTCATGCCTTCACAAGCTACACCCAACCCCCCACTGTTATGTGGTGGGTACTCCCAACCAATCATCAACACTTTATCTTGCGCTTTTGCCATAAATAGGAATATATCCTGATTATTTAGTTTAACGGGTTTTTAACCTCAAAAGCAAGTAGTATTTAAAAAAATCCTAAACATATCTATCAATTTTAAAAGCTAACTTAATGAATTAAAAACTACCTTTAAAACTTGACCCGTGCAAATTAGCAATAACCTTTATAACTCAAGTTAAGGAAACTGGCTGTAGCGTTTCAAGCAATGCTTGATTGCGTTATAATAACTAAGTGATCAAAAAACTAGTTTATCAACTTAAACGACCTTATCATTTACTAAAAACTGGCTTACTGCGCGGCTTACCAGCCCAGCTCAAATACAGCTTTCCTAATAATAAACTTAAAATCATTGCCATCACTGGCACTGATGGCAAAACTACCTCTAGCACTTTGCTTTATCAAGTTTTAAAAACTGCAGGAAAAAAAGTAGCTTTGATCTCAACTGTAGCTTGTTATTTAGGTTCAGAAGAAGTTGACACTGGCTTGCACGTAACTTCTCCGGATCCTAAGTTTTTATATTATTGGTTAGATCAAATGGTGAAAAAAAATATTGAATATTTAGTTTTAGAAGCTACTTCTCATGGCATTTACCAATATCGCACCTGGGGTATTGAGCCAGTAATAGCTGGGCTAACCAACATTACTCATGAGCATCTTGACTACCACCAAGACTATCAGCAATACTTACAAGCTAAGACTTTGCTATTAGCTAAAGCACAAACAGCTATTATTAATCATGATGATCAGTCTTTTACTCAAGTAAAAAAACTTTTAAACAATGCCAATACTAAAATCATTAGCTATAGTCAAGACGATCAGCTAGCTCGTTCACTCAAAACTGCTATTAATAAACGTTTTCCTGAATCATATAATCAAATGAATGCTCGTTTAGTAGCAAAGATTGCTAAACAACTACAACTCAAGCCCAAGCAAATTGCTCAAGGCATCAAAAAATTTACTGGTGTGCCTGGCCGCATGCAGTTTGTTCCTAATAAACGCGGTTTCAAAGCTGTGGTTGATTTTGCTCATACACCCAATGCTTTAAAAAGGGCTTTGCTTGCCTTGCAACAACAGTTAAAGGCTCAAAAAACCACAGGAAGATTAATTGCTGTGTTTGGCTGTGCTGGTTTGCGAGACTGGCAAAAACGACCTTTAATGGGCAAAATTGGAGCTAAGTTAGCTGATTTAGCTATTTTCACTGCCGAAGACCCTCGCACAGAAGATGTCTGGAGCATTATTAGGCAGATGAAACAAGACTTGACTACTGAGCATGCTAAAGTAATCTCTATTGCTGATCGAGCTCAAGCTATTGACTTTGCTATTAATAAATTGGCTAAAAAAGGAGACTGGATCGGTGTTTTTGGCAAGGGACCAGAAAAGAGTCTTTGTTATGGTCAAGTGGAGCAACCTTGGAGTGATGTGCAGGTAGTAAAAAAAGCCTTGGCAAATCAATAAAATAACTGCTTTAATTTTGCCGCCAGCTACTAGGTAACTTTAAAATCAAACTAACTAAAAAACTCATGTCATCATTATTAGACTATCAAAACTTTTATTTAGTAGGTGTTAAAGGGGTTGCCATGACCTCAATTGCTCAATGCTTGATTGATGCTGGCAAGCATGTTCAAGGAAGTGATGTTGCAGCAGATTTTGTTACCAAAAAAATCCTTGATCGACTTCAGCTCAAGATTAACAATGGTTTTGACCATCATTTACCAGCCCAAATCCAAGCAGTCATCTATACTAGTGCTCATCAAGCCAAACAAAATCCTCAAGTACAACAAGCAATTAAGCAAGGCCTACCGGTTTACTCTCAAGCTGAAGCTTTAGCTGAGTTTTTTAACCAAAAAAAAGGAGTAGCAGTTTGCGGAGTAGGAGGGAAGTCTACAGTTTCGGCCATGATTACTTGGATTTTAACTAACAGCAAACACCAGCCTAGTTTTTCTGTTGGGGTAGGAGAGATTTTGGGTCTAAGCAAAACTGGCCAATGGTCTCCTCAAAGTGAGTATTTTATTGCTGAGGCAGATGAATATGTGATTGATCCTCAAGTTCCAGCTAAACAACGCCGACCTCGATTTTCCTTTCTCAAACCTTATATTACTGTTTGTACCAATCTAAAGTTTGACCATCCAGATGTTTATCAAGATTTTGCGCACACCAAAAAAACCTTTAAGCAGTTTTTTGCTCAGCTTAAACCTAATGGTAAGTTAATTATCAATGGTGATAATCCAGATCTTCAAGAATTGGCAAATGAACAAGCCATTAGCTTTGGTGAACAAAACCACAACAACTGGCAACTGAGTGATTATCAAGTTCGCCAAGGCTCAACTCATTCCACAATCAAACATCAAGATCAGTCTTACTCTTTACAGCTGCAAATCCCTGGTAAATATAATGCCTTAAATGCTGTGGCAGCAATTACTGCTTGCCAAGTTCTAGGAACTCCAGTGCAAAAAGCTTTGTTGGCACTTGCTAAGTTTCGTTCCACCAAACGCCGGTTTGAGTTCATTGGTGAAAAAAACCAAACTAAATATTATGATGATTATGCTCATCACCCTAGCGAGGTCAAGGCCGCAATTCAGGCCCTTAATGAATGGTTTCCAGACCGACGCAAAATAATTGCTTTTCAACCACATACTTTCTCCCGCACTAAAAAACTTTTTGATCAGTTTGTCACTGCCTTTGCTCAGGCTCAGGAAGTAGTCATGATTGATATTTTTGCTTCGGCTCGAGAAGAATTTGACGCCACGATTTCTAGCGACTTACTCTGTAAAGCAATTGAGCAACAATATCCCCGCATCAAAACCAACAACTTAAGCACCATTCATAACTTAGCTCAATACCTAGAAACTCAACTTAAGCCTGGCGATGTCTGTTTAACTTTAGGAGCTGGCGACATTTACGAAGTTCATGATTTGATATAAAAAAATTAATACACATTTACCTCACTAAATTTTCACTGATCTTATGCTACACTGGCTGATAATGCAAACCCAGTTAATTTTAGATTTACATTTACACTCCCATTACTCACGTGCCACTAGTAAAAACATGGATCTGGAACATATTTATCGCTGGGGTAAGATAAAAGGGATCAATGTCATTGGCACAGCTGACTTTATCCATCCAGCCTGGCTGCAAGAACTACAAACCAAACTTGAGCCAGCCGAACCTGGCTTATTTAAACTCAAAGATCAATACGCTCAAGAACAAGACAAAACCTTGCCTGAAAGCGTCAAAAATCAACTGATGCGATTTATTTTTACTACCGAAATCAGCACTATTTACAGTAAAAACGACCGGGTGCGTAAACTTCATAATGTCATTGTGATGCCCAGTTTTAAAGCAATTGCGAAGTTTAATCACGAGCTGCAAAAAATCGGTAACTTAAAGGCTGATGGCCGACCTATTCTAGGCCTTGATAGCAAAAAACTTTTACAACTAACCTTAGAAACCGATCCCGAAGCTTTTTTTATTCCTGCTCATATCTGGACACCCTGGTTTTCCATGTTTGGTTCAAAATCTGGCTTTGATACCATTGAAGCAGCTTTTGAAGAACTCACTCCAAAAATCAGCGCAATCGAAACTGGACTGTCTTCTGATCCTTTTATGAACTGGCGGGTAGATCAACTCAAAGATTTAACCATTGTTTCTAATTCTGATGCCCACTCTCCACAAAAACTTGGTCGTGAAGCTAATGTGCTAAACTGCGAATTGAGTTATCCAGCCATTATTGAAACCTTAAAAACCAATGATCAGCGCATGGTTGGCACAATTGAGTTTTACCCTCAAGAAGGTAAGTATCATTATGATGGTCATCGTAAATGTCAAATCTGCCTAGCTCCTGAAAAAACCAAAAAACACCAAAATCTGTGTCCTAAATGCGGCCAACCTTTAGTTTTGGGAGTTGATTATCGAGTTAATGAACTGGCTGACCATCCAGCAGACTATCAACCACAAAAACATAAACAAGTAGAGTATATTATTCCCTTGGCAGAGATTATTGCCGAAATCAAAGGGGTAAAAAGCACTAAGACTAAAACTGTGCAAACAGAATATCAAAAAATTTACCAAGCTTTAGGTAATGAGTTTAAGATTCTCCGCCAGTTATCACCAACTGATATTAAACAAGCTGGCTTTGCTATCTTAGCCCAAGCCATTAAAAAAATGCGGGCGCAGGAGATTATTGTTAAACCAGGCTATGATGGAGTTTATGGAG
>WJLO01000096.1 GCA_014728425.1 Minisyncoccota bacterium
CTGCTGTGGTGGGTGTGATTTTAACAGCAATTGCAGCTGCTTTAACTTATTCGGTAAAAACTACTGCTCAAGCTCGTTACCGGAGTTTAGCTGCTGGTTTGGCTAATGAAGGCATGGAGGTTTTTCGCCGTGAGCGGGCTTTACAAGGCTGGAGTGATTTTTACAGTAATTTAAGCACTGGTTGTTTATGTTTGACTGCTGATAATCTACCTGATCCGGGAGAAAGTTTTCCTGGAGCTGGCTGTGATAGTTGCGGCGCTATAGTGCAGGCAGGTGTAGCTTTTACTAGAGAAGCAACTGTGAGTAAGCCTAATGATAGTACCGTAGCAGTTACTATTGTTGTGCAGTGGCCTAATGTGAGTGCTCCTAGCAATCCTCATCAAGTAGAGTTAGTTCAGGAATTTAGAGAATATTAATTGTGAATACTGTGGTTAAGCTTAACTTGCTTGTCAAACATTTAGGGGTACACTTATTGTTTAGTTTCTAACAGTAATCCCAGTATTAAAATCTTGAACGCTAGTGTCACTACTGCTTTCGCTTCCTCCACCACGATTTTTTAAGCTAAAAGAAACTTCAATGTATTGAGTGTCATTAGTTCCTAAATAGCAGGCAAATTGAGGATCATCTACCAAAACACTGTAATCAGAAGTTAGGTAAACCGTGCTGCTAGACTCAGAAGCAATTTTCCCTGAATCAGCTTTAATAGTGGTAGTTTGGCCATCTAAATCGGTAAAGCTGATGTCGTTTTGTGTTCCTGGGCAGGTACTAGTAATTTCTTGTGAGTTGCGCAAAAGATACTCGATTTGCCTGAGAGCATAGTTACCCTCGTTTTTGATTTTTTGATCGATATTTATTTTGGTGTTACTAATCATAAAAGTCATAAACAAAGCTGAAGCTGCTAACATTAAAATAATAGCCAGACTACTGACTACTAAAATCTCGATTAAGGTAAAGCCATTAGCTTTAGGTTTGGTCATCTTACTCACTCCAGCCTGGTTCTACTTCTTGCCAAGTGTATTGGGCTACGCGGATATCTGCTAGGACTGGGTCTTGAAAGGTCTGTACAAAATCTGGGCGATAAAGAAAGACTTCAGTGGGTTGAGTGGCATGATTAGCAGCGCCAGTACTACCGTCATCATAACTGCGGTTAAGGTTAACTCCCCCCCACCCCACAAAACTGCCAGCGCCAATAAATTTATTGTCACTACTAGCTGGTGATTGGCTTTCTAGATTAATAGAGCCTGAGGCAATAAAGATGCCTTCCAGGTTAGGATCGCTGGTTAGGGGGTCAGTAGTAGGATCGCTATAACCTACATCAGCAGCAATATTAATATTGCCCGAAACAACAAACATTAGTAAACTGCCAGGCTCAATATCAATGAGCTGACTGTCAGTATTACCAGTGATGTTGAGGTCGCCATTCACCAAGATCACTACTTTGTTGCCGCCACTAATGTTCCAAGCAGTGCTAAGATCAAGATCAAGGTTGCCATTTTGAAGATAATAGCCAGTGCTGTCTTTACTACTATCGTTATATGAGGCTGGATTATCAATGCGGCTGCTAAAGAACTCATAGTTCTCAGTAGGAGTGTCAATGTTGCTGTCTTGAGCATGTGCGCCAGCATCAGTGGTGACATGGTCATTGTGATAATGAATACGGTTGGTGTCTGTGCTTTCGGAGTCACTAACAATATTGCCTCCACTGGTAACGGCAAAGCCAGCACTTTCATTATGTTCTTTGCTGTCATAAAGAATTAAGCCAGGGATACAGCCCTCGCCTATTTCACAGCCTTCATTACCAGGAATAGGGCTGCTCAAAGCAGTACCGCTACTTTGGCCAGAATAAATATTAGCACCATAGGTTTGCCACCAGGGGCCGCGACTGATATCATAGTCAAGAATAAAAAAGTGGACACCACTAATGTCACTAGTGCCAGTACTCACGCCTTCAGTACAGTTACCTGAGTCATTAGGGCAAGAGCATTCATAAACATGCCCGGACTCAATCTCACCAATGTTCAGTTGTAAAGAGTAGTTGTGGTTTTTTTCTAACCAAATTTGATAGCTATTGTTATTAATAGTGCCTTCAATTGTTCCTGATTGAGCAGTAATGCTTGCGCCAGTGCCTGGGCTAGTGGGGTTGCTTTGATCACCAGCACAATAACCAATGCCAGAGCTGCCTTCACCAAGATAAAAATTACCTTCAACCAAGACTTCATTAACACAGTCTTGGTGGCAGCCATCATAGTTATCATTGCCGCCATCATCACATTCTTCTTGGCCAATCCAAATATAACCGTCACCACAGTCAGCATCGGTGCAGTTATTAAGACAGGCATCTTGGTTGCTGCTATTGCCATCATCGCATTCTTCTCCTGGGTCGGTATCACCATCACCGCAAATGGCTGTATCCAAGATCTCTACTTCTCCACTATATAACCAGTAGTACCAGTCATCATCAGTATATTGACCAGCATTGTCGCGTGAGCGTGCTCTAAATTGATAAGTAGTGTTGGCTTCACCAGTAAAGATTACAGTGTCAGAAAAATTTTGAGGAGTGCCAGCGGGATTGGCAGGATAAGAAGACACATTATACCAAGTAGTGTCATCAAGCCAATTGCAGCCATGCTGATCTTCACAGCTGTTTTGGCTACTAAAGCTGCTACAAGCACTAGCGCTGGGATCGTCATTGCACTCTCCAGAAATCCATTGACAAAATACATAGGTTTGACAACCTAGTTCATTATCTAAAGAACTACAATCAATGCTTTTGTTGCTGCAGGATGCAGTGCTACTCCAACTACAGCCTCGAGCTTCACATTCAGACTCAGTGCAACCTTTACCACATAATGAAGCGCATGAACAAGATCCATTAACATACCAATCACAGTTAACATTGGCCTCACATTCGCTTTGATTAAGATTACTGCAAACTGCTGGCCAGCTAGATTTATGTTCGCAATAAGGAGTAATGCTGCTAAAACTACAACCTTGTTGTTGATTACAATGAGGTTCAATGTTTCCAGCATAGGTTTCTTCGATTTCTTGACAGGTCATAGCAGTGCCCATACAGTCACCAGTGAGTGGGGTGTTGCGATATTGTAGATAAATTCGGTCTAGGCCATTATCATCACTGGCTGAGACGTCAAGCTCAATATCAGGATCTTCGGTCTGTACTTTGCTTTGATTAGGGTCACAGTCACCATTATTATCGGCAGTGCATCCTAGATCAATAGTGGGAGGATTGTCTACTGCTGTAGGAGTTGGGGTTGGAGGCTCAGGTGTGAGAGTGAGAGTGGGAGTGGGGCTAGGGCCAGCAGTAGGAGTTAAGGTGGGGGTAACCAAGTTTAGCCGAACTCGATGTTCCCCACTGTTCCAGTCACTCCAATAATAACAATAGCATTGATTATCAGGACAGTTAATGCTGTCATTGACCACATAACCACCAGAACCACTGGGTTGAGGGTTTTGTACTGAAGAAAGTTGATAATTGCCATAGGCTTTAAGATTTACTAACACGCCAGGATTGTAGCTGCCTGGCACACTAGGTTTGGTAAAAGTAAAGTTAGCGCTGTTAGCTTGACAACTAAAAGGACTAACTCCTGTGTAGGTATAGGCTGTTCCACCAATAATAGGGTTGACATAGCAACCAGCAGAACAAAAGTCTACTCTCACATTATTGCCATTAGGGTCACGGGTACGAGCTACAATATGTGGACTAGGTGTGGGTGTAGGAGAAGGTACAGTAAATGAACCATAACACCTTCCTGGGCTTGCTCCACCGCTCAAGGTGCAGGCGTTTTGCACTTTAGCATACCATTGATAACTGCCAGGGTTTAGTTCTGGATTAACAGTCCATGTAGTTACCCAGCTAGGCGGAATCGAGATCTGGCCAGATTGAGCATAAGTAGTATCAGTAATATAAACAGAGTATTCCATGTACTGTAGATCGCCACTACCTTGACTAGTAACTTGAGCAGATAAGATTGGGGTGCCATTGCTAACTACTGCCCCACTGGCAGGAGATAAAGTACTACATTGAGCAGGGTTACAAATTGGAGGCTGAGTAGGTTCAGACGTTGGCCCTGAGGTTGGACCTCCTGGCGTAGGCGATGGTCCAGCAGTAGGAGTATTAATTGGGCCTGAGGTCCAGGTGCAGAGATCGCTGATGACTGCAGGACATTCACCTGCTCCGCAGCTTTTACCGCCATAACAAGCACCTGGGGAGGATAATGATGCACAAGGATGGTTTTGAAATGGGCCATCGCCTTGGCAATTGTCGCTACAAGAGCAAAATGAGAAATCAGCACATTGTTGACCTTCATAGGCACAGTCGGAGCCATCGGCACATTCACAAGTTGGGTCTTTTAATTCGCAGACCCATTTACCAGAGCAGTCAGCATAAACAGTTCTAGGTTTGAAAAAATTTAATATAGTTGCAATTTTTTTTAAAAAATCCTTGTTTTTTGAATTGCTAATTTGAAATAAAAAAGTTTCTTCTGGGATAAGGTTTTGTCTAAAATTTTGTAATAAGGTTTGGTAATATTGCTCATCTTCAGGATTACTACCCGCAGGTCTAGAAGTGGTAAATAAAGTATGAAATATGCGATGAATGAAGATTGAGTTTACACTCCAATTAGTAGTGTTAGTTAGAGTGTTAGGATCATAGTAAGCCCAAAATTCCATAGTCTGAGTTTTAGTATCGTATTGGCTAGTGATACCAGAAATATTTTCAGTTCCCTGTTTTCTAATTTCATAAAGATTTTGTTGGTCTTGGATTGGTAATTTGGTAATATCAGCAAAGATAAATTTGGCATTATTAATTGGTAAAGGTTCGGCTGTACCATAAAGGGCTAGTTGAGTGGGGGGGGTATCGAAATTTAGATGTTGAAGTAGTAAGTTAAATAATTCTTTATTAACAGTATTAGATTTTAAGTTAAAGTTTGGTAATTTTGATTCAAAAATAAAAGTTATTTTTTGGTTGTTATCAAGATGGTAGATCAAACTATTATCTGGTTTATTTAGATGCCCCTGAAGAAAAAAGAGCAACCCACTCGCCAGGAGGATTAAAATAATCGATATAATAATTTTGATGACTATTTTCCCTGAAAGGAACAAATCTCTCATAAGATTTATTATGAGAGATCTATCTATGAAAATCAACTTGTTATTTCTAGTTCTTGAGTTACTTATATTTATCTAGTAATTGAGAAAAAATCTAGTAGTGATTTTTGGTCTACTATTCTTTTTAATACTTCATCTAAATATATCTCAAATGCGGGACTTGAAGAATAATCGCTCCCGACCTCAGCTGTCAATTTGTCTGTATGAATTTCCGACCTAATTTTGGGATCAATGCCTAACCAACCTTCAGCCATTAATAAGTCACTTATGAGTGGAGAGTCAGATTGTAAGTCGGCACTAGGCCTACCTGTCTTCAGCCAGAAAATCAATTGTCCGTTTTTATCTACGAACATTTCAAATTTTAAACCCACGCCACTGCTGGTAGCCTGAAAGTGTAGTGTCTCGGTTTTACCATCTAGCTCAACTTGATTGCTTTTTCCCACATCAAATACAGTTATAATTTTAGTTTCAGGAGTTATAGTTACATCAACTGCTTCTCCACTTTCAATATCTATGGCTGTGAATTGGTTGCTGCCATTGGCTTCAATCGCAGCTTCACGCATATCAGTAATCAGTTGTTTCCATGCTTCCTCTGACATGCCTGGTCCTAGTTCTACTGCAATAGGACAACCTTCTTCTCTAGCTGCTTGGGTGCAGTAGATTGTTGTTTGATCCATTTTCATTACAGGTTTTGGTTCTACAATTCTTCTTAAGATTTCGGGGCCAGTATATTCTGCAACTTCAGTCTCTTTAGTAGCCTGAGGAGTTTCTGTAGCCTCCTCAGTGGCTTGAGTTGTGGCCTCTTCAGCACTTTTTGGAGTGGCGGTCTTTTGTGCAGGAGTATTTGTTACGCCTTTAGGCTCAGGAGTTTTTTTTTCAGTGTCGGCTTCGCTAGTGAGATCTTCGGGGTAAACAGTATTTGGGTCGCGCTCAAGCTTAGGAGTAGCTGTTGGCACATCAGGTTGAGTCACTCCACCTTGACCTCCAGTTCCTGTCTCTCCTTGATCATCTTCTGTTAGATTATTAGAAGGAGGAGGGCTTTGGTTCTCGGGTCTTTTCCAGTCGCCTGAACCTCCTAGACTCGGATCCCAAACCCAGATCAATTGTCCATCAACAGTAAGACCCGGCATTCCTGTTTTGCTCACTACGATAGCTTTTGCTGTTTCTGGCGGTGTTGCTAATACATTTTGTGGACTCCAAGCAAACCAGCGCCCATTTAGAAACATGATGCATGCGCCAACGCTAAATTCATTGCCATTGAATTTGATTTTTCCTTGAGTGATTTCCCAATAGATCGTTTCTCCAGCTAAATTTGGTGTATATTCAGTTCCGTCTTGTAGGACCTCGATTTGATCAGTGTTCAATAAGTCCTTTTCTAGCTTAGCTTTTATTTCTGTTAATTTAGTTCTTTGTTGCTCTGAAGTAGTAACCCAGCCTTGTCCAGCGAAGCTGCTACCACCTGAGACTTCAGTGCTTGTTATAGTAGCGGTTGGTTTTTGTTCAGTGGCAGAAGGCTGTTTTAGTGTTTTGGTAGGAAGCTCTGTTTTAGTTTGCCCGCTAGTTGTGGTTTCAGATTCTTCATTTTTGCCATCGCAGCCAAGGAGCGTCATTATTAGTACCAATATTGCTAGCGAGAACAACCAATTCTTTTCTGTAGCGCTACTTTCTACTGTAGCAAGAGCCAATGTTCGTTCTCGTGTGATTCTCTGTTTCCTGATGTGACCTTGTTGACCACCCTTAAGCTTCCTATGTGGAGTTATTATCTGTTGATACAATTCTCTCAATTGTCTTTTAGCGAGTTTTTCTAGATCAGCCAAATTAGTCAAGTGATCTATTACTAGAGCTCCTAACTGAGGATTGGCTTGAAGAACATCTGTTAAAGTTTTCTTAAATTCTTTAAAGATCTCTATGAACGACCATGGCCTAAGAGGTAGCATTGGGTCTCCTGCCCTGGATCTTTCGTCAGCCTGTCTTTTACCTTTCTGCAATACTTCGGATACCTGTTTCCTCATATCCCCTCCTCTACTCTTCTATTTTGTAATAGTAAGATGTGATTTAATTTTTTTGTTTTTGGATAAAAATCCTATAATTTATAACGATGTTTAATGTTTTTTGTTACGTGATTAAAGATGATTTATATCTTTAATCATCGCTTCTATTATAATTCTTTTTTAATGTTTTTGTATACACAATTACTGATTAATGTTTGGGTATTATAGATATATATTATAGGCTTTTAAATACATAGTCAATGCGTATATAATTTTTAAGCAAGTTTTCTCTGGTGGTAAAGTTTTAAATTAAGTTTAGCTTAAAATCACCCCTTGTCTTCTCTGGTTACTCAAGTTACAATTCTTGTCTTGAATAACGCTTCATTAAGTATTAAGCTGAAAGATATAAAGTTTTAAAGGAAATTTATGGGAGCAGTACCAAAGAACAAGATTACCAGAGTGGAAAGAGGCAAACGCCGCAGGGGTAATCGACCAAAATTAACCAAAAAAGCCAATGTGGTTAATAAAAAGACCGCTACCCCGCTTCACAAAAGAGGTTTGGTGGCTGCTATTTTTAAAACCCTAAACATCAATAACTAAGCTTAAAATATGGTTGATCAAACTCATCATGATCTTGATCCTCGTCATCAGCGACGCATCAAACTAATGCAAACTTTGTTTGCTCACACCTTTGATGACCAGATTCCACAACATGATGATGACCCCCAAGTCACTCAACAGATTAGCCAAATCTTGGCAGAGTTAGAGGAGATTGATCAACAGATTCATCAATTTGCTCCAGAAAGACCATTAACAGAAGTTAATAAAATAGACCTTGCGATCTTACGCTTAATTGTGTTTGAATCAAAACATAAAAAGACACCAAAAAAAGTCTTAATTGATGAAGCAGTAGAACTAGCCAAAGAATTTGGCAGTGAAAGCTCCCCTCGTTTTGTCAATGGGGTGTTGGGCAAATTACTTATGGAGGAACATGACTGATCAAACTATTTTTAACCAACTTAAACAGCTTTTGGCTGAGCTTACTGGTAATAGTAAAGCTGAGATCTTTGCTAAATCTGATTTATTAGATCATCTTAATGTTGATCCAGAACAAGACTTTCCTGTAATTATTGACCAAATTAACCAGACTTTTGAGATAGATTTGGAAGCAGACAAAATTGAAAAAGAATATGCTGTTATAGGTATTACTGTAGGCCGGCTGGCTGAGTTGATTAAAGAAGAAAAGGAGCTTGGTTAAGATGCTGCCACAGTTTCAAAATCTAGACTTATTAGTTACTGCGCTCACTCACCGCAGTGCTCTAAATGAGCGTGAAGCCTCTGGCACCACTGCTCAAGAATCTAACGAACGCCTGGAGTTTTTAGGAGATGCAGTATTGGAGTTAATTACTACAGAGTTTTTATTTGAAAAATTTCCCCAAGACCCAGAAGGAATGCTCACTGCTTACCGTAGTGCTCTGGTCAAGACTAGTACTTTGGCAGCAGCGGCTCAGGAACTGAAATTAGGAGAAAAAATGTATTTAAGTAAAGGTGAAGAAGCTACTGGTGGTAGAGAAAACGAAAGCTTGCTGGCAGACACCTTTGAAGCAGTGATTGGAGCTTTGTATTTAGATCAGAGCTATCAAGCAGTTAAAGAGTTTTTAGAGCAACACTTATTTGTAAAGTTTAAAAAAATCAAAACCCAGCGTTTGTACAAAGATCCTAAAAGCTTGCTGCAAGAAACAGTGCAAGCTCAAGGCTCTAATACCCCGATTTATCAGGTTGTTAGTGAAACTGGACCAGATCATGAC
>WJLO01000097.1 GCA_014728425.1 Minisyncoccota bacterium
ACTCAAACTACCAAGAAAAAACTCCAGTTAGTGTTAATCTGGTTGATAGTGCCCTTATTAATAAGCTGGCTAATTTCTTTTATTGTGCCAGTAATTAGGCCAAAAAGATTGCTGCTGTTATTACCAGGTTTTTACTTGCTCATCAGTTGGTTAATTAGTTACTCTTGGCAAAAAAAGCTTCGTTGGTTAGCTGGTTTGTTGTTTAGTTTGATTTTGTTGATTAATTTTTATTCTAATTATCAATATTATAATCAACCTCAATATCAACGCGAAAACTGGCGTGCTTTACATCAAGAAATCCAGCAAAAATTTGCTGTTGAGCAAACTATTTTAGTGTTTTCTTTTCCAACGCCTTTTGCTCCCTGGCGATGGTATGATCAAGGCCAGTTTGCTACTTTAAGCACCGGAGTACTAAATATTAAAAATAATGCTGATCTTCGCCAAACCTTAAAACCAGTTAATGAATATCAATATGTGTTAGTGTTTGATTATCTTCGTGATCTCACTGACCCTCAAGACCAATTGTTAACAGCACTAGAAGCCTATGGTTATCATGGTATAGGTGTGTTAGATTATCCCCAGATTGGCTTTGTGCGAATTTATCGTCGTCAACCACTTTTAAGTTATGCAAATTGGCATTGATATCACTAGCTTAATTTACCAACGAGGTGTGTCACGCTACACAGCTAATTTAGTGCGTGCTTTGTTAGCCCAACCAATGGTGCAGTTAAGTTTATATGGTTCAAGCTGGCGACAGCACCAACAATTACAAAAACGAGTGCAAGACTTATTGCCTAAGCGCAGTCAAGCTCATGCTGTGCAACTCAAACTGCAATCTTGGCCGCCCACAGTTTTAACCTGGCTGTGGCGATTTGGTTTTAACAAGCTTAAAACCCAACTACCCAATATTGAGGTTTTTCATAGTTGGGACTGGCTACAACCACCAGATCGAGATCTTCCCTTAGTCTCAACTATTCATGATCTGGCTATTTTAAGATTTCCTAAAACAGCCCATCCTCAGGTTTTAAAGATGCACCAACGCTCTTGGCAAATCCTAAAAGAGCGACAAGCCCAAATCATTGCTGTTAGTAAAGCCACTAAAAAAGATATTATTGAGTTATTAGGTATTCCTAGTTGGCAGATTAGTGTAATTCCTGAAGCCCTACCTCTTGAAGTTCGCACTACTAGCGAACTACTTGATGAAACTGATTATCAATTGATCAAAAGCAGGCTAAAACTACACCAACCTTATTTGTTGTTTGTAGGCACTCGTGAGCCGCGTAAAAATCTCATTAAACTTATTCAAGCTTGGCAACCTTTGGCTCAAGACTATCAGCTCATCATTGCTGGTGATTCTGGCTGGGACTTAACCTCTGACTCTGGTGCCGTTGCTGATCTTAAAGAAGTAAACTTAAACAATCCTCAACTACGTTTTTTAGGCTTTGTTACCGATCAACAATTAGCAGTACTTTATGGTGAAGCAGAGTGTTTAGTTTATCCTTCACTTTACGAAGGCTTTGGCCTACCCATTTTAGAAGCTTTTTATCATGGAACACCAGTGATTACTAGCCAGGTACCAGCTTTAGTAGAAGTAGGTGGCAATGCCTGTGAGTATGTTGATCCCCAGGATGTTACAGCAATTGCCCAAGGTATCAAAAAAATTCTTAATGAAACTGTGTCAGCACAGCAAAAACGACTCAAAAGAATGATTATTCGTTTACAAATGTTTAACTGGGATCAGGTAGGACAAGAAACAATTAAAGTCTATCAACGAGCTATTGAACAAAAGGAAGCATGATCCATCTAGGTATTGATGCTAATGAAGCTAATGTCAAAAATCGAGTTGGTAGTAATGTTTATGCTTTTGCTGTAATTAAACATTTGGCCAAAATTACTGAAAACGATGATCATTACCGCTTTACCTTGTTTTTAGCACAACCACCAGTAGCAGACTTGCCGCCAGCTAGACATAACTGGAGCTATAAAGTACTTAAGCCAGGGTTTTTGTTTACTCAGTGGGCCTTACCTCTTTATCTTTATCAGCATCAAAATAAATATGATGCTTTTTTCACACCTGGTCATTATGCACCTCGCTTTTGTCCGATTCCTCATGTTTGCAGCGTAATGGATCTGGCTTATTTACATTTTCCAACTCAGTTTAAAAAAACCGATTTATTGCAACTCAAGAACTGGACTAAATATAGCGTAAATCAGGCTAATAAAATTGTTACTATTAGTCAGTTTAGTAAAAGCGAGCTGGTAAAAAACTATCAACAACAACCAGCAGATATTGTGGTAGCGTATCCTAATGTTAATTTACCTCACAAGCCACCATTGCGATCTCGTGAGCGGGCTTTTGTGCGCAAACATCAAATTAAAAGTCCTTATTTTCTCTACCTGGGTACTTTACAGCCTCGCAAAAATCTTCTTAGAGTGATCAAGGCCTTTGAAAGTTTTCATCGCTCTTTAGCAGCTGGCAAAGTTAAAAAACGTGGACGCCAATATCGTCAGCATCAACCCCAATTAGTGATTGCTGGCAAAAGCGGCTGGCTTAATCAGCAACTAATGACCAGAATTAAAAAATCACCAATTAGTCAACAACTGATTTTAACCGGTTATGTTGATCAATCGCTTAAGCCTTGGCTTTATCAACATGCTCTGGCCAATCTTAACCTTGGTTTATATGAAGGGTTTGGTATCCCAGCTCTAGAAGCCTTGCATTACAAAACTTTAGTAATTGCTGCTAATAATACTAGTCTGCCAGAGGTAGTGGGTAAAGCCGGTATTTTAGTTGACCCTTATGATATTAAAGAAATCAGTCAAGCTATGGCTAAAGTTTGGACTATGACTGCTAAACAAAAAGCCAAGTTTCGTAAAAAGGCACGAGAACAAGTAAAAAAATTTTCTTGGCGAAAAACTAGCAAAAAAATCTTAAAAGTGTTAACTAAACTAGCTCAAACAAAATCTTGATTATTTAGTTTTGATTAAAAAACACCTTGGTTAAAAACTAGCTTAGTTGTGTAAAAACCTTATTCTAGTTAAAATAAGTTTATGATGACCAGTAAACACACAGTGGTTTTAGGTATTGATCCGGGTTATGACCGAATTGGTTGGGCAGTGGGGCAAATCTCTCGGCGTCAATTAAAACTACAAGATTATGGCTGCTTAACTACTAGTAAAAAACTACCACTTATGCAGCGTTATCAGCAACTCATTAAACAAACTCAACAACTAATAAAAAAATTCCGTCCTCAACAACTAGCCATTGAATCTTTGTTTTTTTTTAAAAATAAAAAAACAGCTCTTAAAGTTAGTGAGGCTAGGGGAGTGATGCTAGCTGAACTACTTAAGCAACAAGTTAAGGTATTTGAATACACTCCATTGCAAATCAAACAAGCAGTCACTGGTTATGGTCGAGCTAACAAACAAGCAGTGGCAAAAATGGTAAGATTACAGTTAAAGTTAACTCAGAAAAAAATCATTGATGATGCAATAGATGCTTTAGCAGTGCTCATTACTCATCAAGTTAGTAATCATGATCTCATATCTTAAAGGCAAACCACTGGTTCAAAAAGATCAGTTAATTATCCTCACTGGAGGAGTTGGTTATGGCGTACAAGTAAATGAACAGCTTTTAACTCAAGCCCAAGATCAAGATTCTTTGGAGTTATATATTTACACTCATGTTAAAGAAGATCAGCTGTCCCTGTATGGTTTTGCTCATGTTCAAGAATTACAGTTATTTAAGCTATTAATTGGTGTTTCTGGCATTGGGCCAAAAACAGCTTTAAGCTTAGTAGAAGCTGGCAGTAAACAATTAATTCAAGCAGTGCAACAGGCCAAAGTATCGTTTTTTACCCCAATTCCGCGAGTAGGCAAAAAACTCGCTCAAAAAATCATTATTGAACTAAAGCCTAAACTAGGGAGCTTAAAAGAACTAAATTTAAAACCTCTAACTGCTAAGGAGCAGGATTTAATTGATGCTTTAGAAGGCTTGGGTTTTGCTCCAGAACAAACCCAAGCCATGATTGAAGAGCTAGATTTAACAGAACTTGAATTACCACAAGCAATTAAAAAACTCTTAAAAAAACTACAATAATCTTACAAATAACTCCATTTTGTTTTGTCAAATTAATCCTTTTGTTTTCCCCCTTCCTATTTTTAGTTGATTTAGTTATCTTTAACTTAGTTAAATTATGTCTAAAAACCAATCGGTAAATGACCAAAATCAAACCAATGCTGATGAGGAAATGCTGATCACTTCCCTGAGAGCACAAAGTTGGCAGGAATTTTTTGGACAAAAAAATCTTAAAAAGTCTTTACAGATTGCTATTCAAGCTGCTAAAGAACGTCAAGAAGCCATGGATCATACTTTATTATATGGACCTCCTGGATTGGGTAAAACTACTTTAGCTCATATTATTGCCAAAGAACTGAGTAGTACTTTAAAGATTACCTCTGGTACTGCTTTAACTAAAACTGGTGATTTAGCAGCAATTTTAACTAACATGACCGACGGTGATGTTTTGTTCATTGATGAAATTCACCGCCTACCCAAAGCTATTGAAGAAACCCTATATCCAGCAATGGAGGATTATGCTTTAGATATTGTGATTGGCAAGGGTCCCTCAGCTCGCACTGTAAGACTTGATTTGCCTAAATTTACTTTAGTGGGTGCTACAACAAGATTTGGTCTGCTGGCTGGACCACTAAGAGATAGGTTTGGATTGATACATCGATTAGAATTTTACCAACCACCAGAGTTAATCACTATTTTGCAAAAAGGTGCTCAAAAACTCAAGATCAAAATTAAGCAGGATGCAGCCTTACAGTTAGCCAAAAGAGCTCGGGGAACCCCTAGAATTGCTTTAAAATTGCTCAAAAGAGTGCGTGATTTTGGTCAAGTTAACAACCATCATCAAATTGATCCAGATTTGGTTGACCAAGCTCTAAACTTACTAGCTATTGACCAAGTAGGTTTAGATCATCATGACCGTAAGTTTTTACAACAGTTGGTTAGCAAGCACCAGGGCGGACCAGTTGGTTTAAGCACTATTGCAGCTACTATTAGCGAAGACCCTGGTACTATTGAAGAGGTGATTGAGCCTTATTTAATTCAGATTGGCTTTCTCAAGAGGACCCCTAGAGGAAGAGTGGTGACTGCTGCTGCTAAAAAACATCTGCAAACTGCGCTATAATAACCTCATAATTTATTTTAAATAACCAAGCTATGTTTAACAAAATTCACCGGCGTCTTACTGCTATCTGGTTAGAGCTAGTCACTGGATGGCTGTGGTGGGGAGTAGGCTGGCTGCCTATTCATCATTTACGAAGATTTTTTTATCGATTAGCAGGCATGAAGATTGGCTCGGGCTCAACCATTCATATGGCAGCTCGCATTTATGATCCTCGCCACATTAAAATTGGCCAAGACACCATCATCGGTGAAAAAGCCACTCTTGACGGTCGTAAACAGTTGCCTAATTCTCAAGGTGGTTTGGAGATTGGCAATCATGTTGATATTGCCTCTGATGTCATGATCTGGACTAGTGAGCATGATATTCACCACCCTCAGATGAAAGCTATTGAGGCTAAAGTGGTAATTGAAGATTATGTTTTTATTGGCCCTAGAGCAATTATTTTACCAGGAGTAAAAATTAGTAAAGGGGCAGTAGTAGCTGCTGGTGCTATAGTAACCAAAGACGTAGCTCCTAAAAGTATTGTTGCCGGCATCCCTGCTAAAAAAATCGCTGATCGCCAACTAAAACAACTAAATTATCGTTTAGGTCGAGCACGCTGGTTCCAATAAAAACCACAACTAACTAAACATAGCCTAGTTTACTCAGCTTAAGATGCTATTATCGATCATTATTATCTCCTACAACACTCAAGAGCTTACTCTGGCTTGTCTACAATCAGTGCTTCAAGCTTTAAAAACTGATAATAAATTGCAAAACAGCACAGAAATAATTGTGGTTGATAACCATTCTCATGATGGCTCTAGCAAGGCCATTGAAAAACTTTTAACCAATCAACCAGTTAAACACTTGTTTTTGCAAAACCAGCAAAATCTTGGTTTTGCTCAAGCTAATAACCAAGCTATTAAAAAAGCTCAAGGACAATATTTATTACTATTAAATTCTGACACTTTGGTTAAAAAAACCGCTTTAACTACTCTAATCAACACTTTTAAGGATCACCCTTTACAAGATACCACTGCTAATCTTGATTACCAGCAAGGAAAACTTGATCGTTTGGGCATTTTAACGCCATTGTTGTTAAATCCAGATCAGTCGGTACAGCCTCAAGGAGGCAATTTACCTAACTTAATCTCACTGTTTTTTCATATGACCTTGTTAGATGACTTACCAATAATTGGCCAGTTCCTACCTTCTACCCAACATACTGGTAAAAACATCAACAAAATAACTCCAGATCAAGCTGATTTAATACAAAAAGACTGGATAGGTGGCACAGCAATGATGATTAGAAAGCTAGTTGTTGCTGAAATCGGGCCGCTAGACCCCAATATTTTTATGTATGGCGAAGACATGGAGTTTTGCCTCCGAGCTAAAAAGCACCATTGGGACATTGCTCTTTGCCCCCAAGCTCAAGTAGTGCATTATGGTAGTGGCAGCTCTTCAAATCATCAAGCAGTCCTAGGTGAGTTTAAAGGTTTTGTTTATATCTGGTCTAAACATCGACCTGCCTGGGAACTTCCTTGGGCCAAAAAGCTTTTAAAGCTTGGGGCCAAGCTGCGCCAGTTTTTATTTGGTACAATCTTAAATAACCAAGAAAAAGCTAGATTGTATCAACAAGTATTAAGTCATGTTTAAACCCTATCTCCCCAAACTGATAAACTGGCTTGATCAGCATTTATTATTGCTGCTCTCGGCTTTATTGTTGGCATTTATTCCCTTGTATCCCAAAATTCCCTTATTTGAAGCTATTCCTGGCTATCTGGTGCGCATTAGGTTAGAAGACTTTTTAGTATTGTTTACAGTGGTGATTTGGCTTATCCAGCTCAAGCGCCAACAACTCTTTTTTCATCACCCCTTATTAAAAGCCATTACTATTTATGCTGTAGTTGGTTTTTTATCAGTTTTATCTGCAGTAATCATTACCAAAACTGTACCATTTCAAACTAATGACTGGCTACATTTAACCAAAACCTTATTGCATTACTTGCGTTATTTAGAATACTTTAGTTTAAGTTTTATTTTATTTAACAGCATCAAAAGCAAACAAGATCTTTATTTATTGTTAACTGTTTTTTGTCTTACTGTGATAGCAGTTAGCGTTTATGGTTTTGGACAAAAATATTATTACTGGCCAGTTTACTCCACCATGAATCGAGAGTTTAGCAAAGGCATTCGTTTATACTTAACTGAACACGCTCGCGTTCAATCAACTTTTGGTGGTCATTATGATTTAGCAGCTTTTTTAGTGATTAGCTTAACCATTATTTTAGCTTTAGCTTTTAAACTAAAAAATAACTTAGTTAAACTAGCTTTACATTTGACTCATTTGTTAGGACTGTGGCTGCTAATGGCTAGTGCTTCACGCACCTCCTTTATTGCTTATGTGTTTGCCAGTGGCATTACTTTAATAATCATAACTTGGAGCAAAGCTAAATGGCAGTTGCGTGTCAAGTGGTTAGTTAGCAGAAGCTTGGGTCTAGTGGTAATTTGGACCATGATGGTTTACTTTTTTGGTGGTGACATGTATGAGCGGTTTTTACAAACTTTACAAGGCTATCCCCAGTTTGATCAGCTTTATCACCGCCTTAATGATCAGCGCCAACAAACTTTAAATTGGGTGATTGCTACTATCAAGCTTGATCAAGTTTCAGTTTTCAAAGGCTATAAACCAGAAAATGCTATTTCTTTAGAAGAAGCAGTTCAACTTGAACAACAACAAGTGGTGGTTAGTTCTGATCAACGCCCAGTGCCAGTCAAACCTGGTGATAAGCCCAGTGATGTTTATGTTGATGTGCCAGATTATGTAAAAGTAGCTACTACTTCTGCTTCTGGTGAAACTGTTTACGAAATTATTGAACAACCTCGAACTTGGTCAGAGAACGCTCAAGTTCATGGCTTGTCATTTGGTATCAGATTAGATGCTTTGTGGCCACAAGCCATTCAAGGATTTTTACAAAATCCTTTACTAGGCAGTGGTTATGCCACTTTAAATAAAAAAGGTGTCAGTCACTTTACAGAAGCTGAAAGTACTGATAATAATTTTTTACGAATTTTAGGCGAAACCGGCTTACTTGGTTTTATCAGTTTTTATGGAATAATCATTTTGGCTCTTGTTAAAGCTGCACAGTTATTAAAAAGCTCAGATCAGCTCACTAAAGGTCTGGCAACTGGCTTTATTGCTGCCACCCTAGGCCTACTGGTTAATGCTGGCTTTATTGATGTTTTTGCTGCCTCCAAAGTAGCTTTTACTTATTGGGCCTTAACTGGCATGATCATGGCTTTATATTTATTAGAAACTAATCCCAAAATCATTAAAAAATCAACTCAAAAAAAACTTCATTAATATGCGAATTTTAATGCTCACTCCCTATCTGCCCTTTCCTTTGCTTTCTGGTGGTCAGATTAGAACTTACAACTTGTTAAAAAAACTTTATCAGAAGCATCAAATTACTTTGTTTGCTTTAATTAAAGATGAGAGTGAACGCCAGCATATTAAAGAGCTAGCCAAATACTGTACTAAAGTTAAGGTTTTTAAGCGTTCGCAAAAACCTTTTACCTTGCACAACATCCTTAAAACTGGTTTTTCTAGCTATCCATTTTTGGTGATTCGCAACTATGTGCCGCAAGTTATTAATGCTATTAAAAAAGAACTAGCTCAAAATCAATATGATTTAATTCATGCAGAAACTTTTTACATGATGCCTCATCTACCTATTACTCAGGTGCCTACCATCTTAGTAGAGCAAACTATTGAATATTTGGGTTATGAAAGTTATGCTCGCAGGGCCTTTTCTTTGCTCAAACCACTGCTGCATATTGATATTAAAAAAATCAAACGTTGGGAAAAACATTATTGGCAACAGTGTGACAAGCTCATTGTTATGAGCGATGATGATAAATGCTTTATTAGTCGTTTTATTAAAAATCAAGACAAGATTGAGGTGGTTTCTAATGGGGTTGATGCTCGTTGGTTTGCTCAAAAAAAACGACAACTACCTCAACAACCTACGATTTTATCAGTAGGCACTTTTAAATGGTTGCCCAATGTAGAGGCTGTGAGTTTTTTAGTAGAAAAAGTTTGGCCTTTAATTAAACAGCAGTTGCCATCAGCCAAGCTTTGGATTGTGGGCAACTCACCTACCAAAAAAATCTTAACTTATGAAACACTTGATTCTAGTATTAAAGTTTCTGGGGGCATTCCTGATATTCGTAATGCTTTTAAAGGTGCTCATGTGTTGATTGCCCCAGTGTTAAGTGGCAAGGGCACTCGATATAAAGTCTTAGAAGCCATGGCTAGTGGCACACCAGTAGTAGCTACACCTACAGCTGTAGAGGGTTTAGGGGTTAAACACAATACTCATGTCTTAACTAGTCAATCAGCTGCTGGCTTAGCTAAGTTAACTTTGCAAGTCTTGGCCAATAAAAAACTTTGGCAAAGGCTTTCTAAAAATGGAGAAAAGTTTGTTAAAACTAGATACAACTGGGATGTAATCTCCAAAAAGCTTGATCGAATTTATAAAGAACTAGGTAGAACTAAAAAATAACTATGGCAAAAAAACCCAGCCTTACCTTAATTATTCTTAACTATAATACTCAGTTTTGGTTAAAAAAAACTTTAACTAGTTTAAATAAGCACTATCGTCAAAAAACCCAAACTAAACTTTCCACAGTTGTAGTTGATAATGCTAGTGAAGATCAGTCTGTAGCCATGGTCAAAAAAGAGTTTCCTTGGGTAAAGCTGATGGCTCTGCCAAAAAATCTTGGTTATGCAACTGCTAATAACTTGGCTTTAAAAAAAGTCCAAACCGATTATTGTATGCTGTTAAATAGTGATGTAGAGTTTACTGCAGCAACTAAGCTAGATCAACTCATTAAATTCTTGGCAGACAATCCTAAAATTGCAGTGATTACTCCTCGAGTGGAACTAGAAAACGGTAAACTTGACTGGGCCTGCCATCGCGGCGAACCTACTCCTTGGGCTTCATTAACTTACTTTGCTAAGTTAGAAAAGCTTTGTCCTCAGCGACCCAGCTGTGCTCAATATCATCAAAAATATAAAGATCTAAATACTATTCATGAAATTGATGCTTGTAGTGGAGCAGCCATGATGGTCAAAACCGCAGCTATGAAAAAGGTTGGTTTTTTAGACGAAAGATTTTTTATCTATGCTGAAGATTTAGATTGGTGCAAACGTTTTCGCGATGCTGGCTATCAAGTTGCTTACCACCCTTTGGTAAAAATCATTCACCACAAATATAAAGCTGGTTTAGAAAGCCGCGACGCTCATGTGAGTTTTGAAACCAAGCGTCATTTTTACAACACTATGCTGCAGTATTATGACAAGCATTATCGCGAACACTATCCCGAATTAGTACGCTGGCTGCTAAGAGTGGTTTTGTTTATTAAAAGGGGAGGGTTTTAAATGAAGATTGGCATTGACTGTCGCTTAGCTGGTACCCAGCATGCTGGCATTGGTCGCTATATCGAAAATTTAATTATCCGCTTACCCAAACTATCCCCAGGTACTAAGTGGGTATATTTTTTTTATGATCAAGATCAAGCGCAAACTGTTTTACAAAAACTTACCTCAGCTCAGCAACAAAACATTCATGTTAAACTAGCTGCTATTAAACATTACTCTCTAGCAGAACAAATTCAGCTAGTAAAGATTTTTCATCAAGCACAACTAGACCTTTTGCATATACCTCACTTTAATGCACCGATTTTTTATCCTGGTAAATTAGTGATCACTATTCATGATTTGCTCTGGCACCAGCAAAAAGGTTTAACAGTAACCACTTTGCCTAAATGGCAATATTGGCTTAAATATTTAGCTTATCGATTAGTAGCCACAACTGCTATTTACCGTGCTAGCAAAATCTTAGTGCCAGCAGCTACTATTAAAAAAACTCTACTAAGTTATTATCCCCAAGTAAAAAACAAAATAATAGTTACCAAAGAAGGAGTGAGTCAAGAATTTCATCTTAAACCAACTCAAGCTCACCCATTAACTAAACAACTTTTATATGTAGGCTCTTTGTATCCTCATAAAAACATTAAGCTGGTGCTGCAAGCTTTAACTCAGCTACCTGACTATCAATTAATATTGGTGGGAGCTAGAAATGTTTTTCAACAGCAGGTTAAAAAACAGGTTAAACATCTTCAGCTTGCTGATCAAGTCAAGTTTACTGGTTATTTAAGTGATGCACAATTAATCAAGCTCTATCAACAGTCATTAGCTTTAATTCAGCCTTCTTTATCTGAAGGTTTTGGCTTAACTGGCGTAGAAGCCATGGCTGCTGGCGTGCCAGTTTTGGCTTCTAAAATCCCGATTTTTCAAGAAATCTACCAAGACGCAGCTCTTTACTTTAATCCTTATGCTGTTGATGAGTTAGTTCAAACTATTAAACAAGTTAGTAAAACCCGGTTGAGAAAAAAACTCATTAACCAAGGTCAAAAATTGGCTCAACAATACAGCTGGCAACAACTAACTGAACAAACCTGGCAAAGTTATCAATCAGTTTTAAATTTAAAATCGTGAAAACTTGGCAAAGTCGTTTTCATCATCCTGCCTTAGTTTACGATCGCGTTAACACTGCTTATGGTGGTGCTGAACAA
>WJLO01000098.1 GCA_014728425.1 Minisyncoccota bacterium
AGCTAAAGGCTGGCCACCAATACTAGCACTAGAAATTACTGGAAAAGAGCTATCACCATGCTCGCCTAAAATATATGCATGTACGCTACGAGGATTGACTTTTAAAAACTCTGCTAAATGAAAACGAAATCGAGCTGTATCTAAAGTAGTGCCACTGCCAAAGATTCGACCTTTGGGTAAGCCAGCAAGTTGATAAGCCTTGTAAGTTAATACATCAACAGGATTGGAAACCACTAGAATGACACTGTCGGGCGAATGTCTCACGACCATTGGAATGATCTGCTCAATAATAGCGATGTTTTTTTTAGCTAAGTCAAGCCGTGTTTCTCCAGGTTTTTGCGCAGCTCCAGCAGTAATGATCACCACATCACTATGGGCAATGTCGTTATAATTATCAGTAGCTTTGATCTCTGCTTGGCCCAAAAAGCACATGGCATGTTCTAGATCTAGTTCTTCACCAATCAAAGGTCCTTTATGACGACCAAGCAGTACTAGTTGATTTGGCAAACCTTTTAACAACATGGCAAAAGCAGCAGTCATTCCTACTTTGCCGCAGCCAATAACACTGATTTTGTTGTTATCATATTTTAAAGGTTTGTTCATAGAGACTCCAATCTGGCCAGTAGTTTTTTGGCCGTGTTAACAATATTATGAACGCCAAGGCCATACTTCTCAAGCAATGCTTTTGCTTGTCCAGATTCACCAAACTGATCTTGTACTCCCATGATTTTTAAGGGGACTGGTCTAGGGAGTTGTTGACCAACTGCTTGAGCTAAAACCTCAGCAACAGCACTGCCAAGTCCGCCAATGACTTGATGATCTTCTACAGTAATGATGGCTTGAGTGTCTTGGGCAGCTTGAATAATTGCTTGACGGTCAAGCGGTTTAAGAGTGTGTAGATTAATTACTTGAGTAGAGATCTGAGCTTGAGCTAACTCCTGGGCAGCAGTTAAAGCTCGATAAACTAAGTCGCCACAAGCAATAATGGTTAGATCAGTGCCAGCTCTTAAGACTTGGGCTTGACCAAGCTGAAACTTAACAGCATTAGTGATTTTTGGACAAGGTTCGCGTGCTAATCTTAAATAAGCTGGGCCTGGTTTTTGAGCTAGTGCTTGAGTAGCCTGAGCAGCTTGATAAGCATCTGCTGGTATTACTACAGTCATGTTGGACAAGACCCGGGTTAGAGCTAGATCTTCTAAAGCTTGATGAGTGGCTCCATCTGGTCCAATAGTTAAGCCAGTATGACCACCTACAACTTTAACATTTAAGTTACTATAACAAACACTCATGCGCAACTGTGCCCAGTTTAAACTGGGATTAAAAGCAGCAAAACTGGCTACAAAGGCGATTTTGTTTCTTAAAGCTAAACCAGCAGCTACTGTCATCATGTTTTGTTCGGCTACACCAGTTTGTATAAAACGATCAGGAAACTGTTGGGCAAATTTGCTTAAACGCATTGACTCAGTTAAATCTGCAGTAAGAGCTACTATTTGATCATTTTGTTGTGCTGCTGCTAGTAGGCCTTGGCCAAAACCATCACGAGTAGCCTGCATTTAACTCCTTTAAAGCCTGGGTAGTCTGTTGTTGATTAGGCACCTGACCATGCCATTGGTAGTTATTTTCCATAAAAGAGACTCCTTTGCCAGCAGTAGTGTGCAAGATGATTGCTGTGGGTTGCTTGGGTTTAGTTAAGCGAGCAAACAGTTGGCCCATAGCTGTAAAATCATGGCCATCAACCTGGTATACTTGCCAATTAAAACTGGTTAGTTTGGCTTGTAAAGGTTCAATGGGCATGACTTGTTTGGGTTGGTTGCTGATCTGAATATGATTGCGATCAATAATGGCAACTAAGTTATTTAATTGATACTTAGCTGCCAACATATATGCCTCCCAAGTACTGCCTTGTTGCTGCTCAGCATCACTCATCAGGCAGTAGACTTGATTATCCTGATTGTCGATTTTTAAACTTAAACTTAAGCCACAAGCTTGACCCAAGCCTTGACCTAGCAAACCACTACTGTTTTCTATTCCTGGCAAAGAACCATAATGAGGATGGCCTTGTAAACGACTATTAAGTTTTCTTAAGGTCTTGAGTTCGGCAACAGCAAAATAGCCTGCTTGAGCCAAAGTTGCATAAAGAATTGGGCAGGCATGGCCATTGGACATTAGTAAATAATCACGCTGCGGCCAATTAGGCTGATCAGGTCGATGTTGTAATACCCCACCAAAATATAATAAAGCAAATAAATCAGCTAAGCCTAAAGCACTGGCAGGATGGCCAGAGCCAGCTTGAGCTAACATCTTAATTACTTTAATACGGAGTTGTTGGGCAATTTGCAACAGGTCTTGAGACATCATGATTATTCTAACAATTTTTTTACTTGCTTGGCTAGTTTCTTATTCCAGTTAACTCTATAGGGCAAAAGCATTTTTTTTGGCCTTGCTCCATTAGGGATGACCACTATGATTTTTTGTTTACCAGGGTGGGCTTTTAGTAAATCGCCTAGTTGTTGCAAGACTTTTTTACTGGTTTTACGAGGAACAAAGATTTCTTGGGCTTGATGATTGGTGTTTTGCTTGATCTCTCCTGCTGTTGGCACAGAGATTTTGGTTATTACTAACTGCAATTCATCATTACGTTCATTAACTTTAGCTTTTACTAAAACTACTTGGTCTAGCTTAGCTAGTTCGCCATAGCGTTGAAACACGCGGGGAAAGATCACAAAATCAATAGCACCGGTTTGATCTTCCAAAGTACCAAAAGCCATAGGTTGGCCTTTTTTGGTTTGAATTTGTCTAAGTTTAGTAATGACTCCACCAAACCAAAACTGGTGATCTTGATGAATCAGTTTATCCAGTTCAGCAATTTGTTTATTAGCTTTGTTAGTAACGGTTTTTAAAGCTTCTGCCATAGGATGATCAGTAAGATAAAAACCTAAAAGTTCTTTTTCAAAAGAAAGTAATTCTTGGTGAGGATATTCTTTAACTGTTTTGAAAGTATCTTTAATTTTAGTAGCTTTGGTAGCAACTTTGGCAAACAAGTTATCTTGGCCATCAACTTCTGATTGATATTGAGCAGCAGTTTGCCTGATTTTTTCTAAGTTCTCCAACATGCTAGCTCTGGTGCCAAAGCGATCCATTGCTCCCACTTTGATGAGGCTTTCTAAAACTTTTTTATTAACTTTACGGCCATCGGTCTTTTGTACAAACTGCGTAAAAGAATGAAATTCGCCCAATTGTTCTCTGGTGGCTAAGATATTGGTAATGGCTGCTTCACCAACATTTTTAACTGCATTTAAACCAAAACGAATTGCTTTTTTGTTTTTATGTTGAGGATCTGGTTCAATGGTAAAGTTGTCGCTAGATTGATTAATGTCTGGCGGTAACACTCGCAAGTTCATTTTTTTACAGGCTTCAACCGCAATAGCTACTTTTTTGTCTCGATTTTGTGAGTGAGAGCCAGATTCAACACTCATGAGCGCTGCCATGTACTCTAGAGGATAATTGGCTTTTAAATAAGCAGTTTGGTAAGCAATCATAGCGTAACTAGCAGCATGCGCTTTGTTAAAACCATAATTAGCAAAAGCTTCAATAAAGCCCCAAACCTTAGTAGCCACTTGACGGTCATAGCCTTTTTTTACTGCCTGAGCAATAAAACGCTTTTTGTTTTTATCCAAGATTTTTTTCTTTTTCTTACCAATAGCTCTTCTTAAGATGTCTGCTTCTCCTAAAGAATAGCCGGCCATTATATGAGCAATTTGTAAAATCTGCTCTTGATAAACCATGATGCCGTAAGTTTCTTGCAAGATTGGTTTAAGAGAAGGGTGGGGATAAACGATTTTTTCTGGTTTATGTTTACCTTCAATAAACCGGGGAATTAGTTCCATTGGCCCAGGTCGATATAGAGCCAACATAGCAGTGATATCTGAAAATTGGCTAGGTTTAAGCGAACGCGCTACTCGCCTCATTCCAGCAGATTCTAGTTGAAAAATGCCAGTAGTTTCTCCACTAGCTAGTAATTTAAAAGTTTTTTGATCATCAAGAGAAATCTTGTCTAAATCAAGTTTTTTATTTTGATGTTTTTTAATTAATTGTAAAGTTTCTTGAATGATTGAAAGATTACGTAGGCCTAAAAAATCAAACTTTAATAAACCAATAGCATCATCATTAACATTGCAGTCTAAAGCATACATGTCGTATTGGGTAATAGTTTTACCAGATTTACTATCGGTTTGAATAGGTGTGTATTCTGGTAAAGGCTTGTCAGCGATCACTACTGCAGCAGCATGAACACTATGATGACGCACTGTGCCCTCTACTTTAGCTGCTAAGTCAAGCAACTTTTGATATTTTTTTTGTTTATAATATTCACTGAGTTCTGGCACTTTTTTAACTGCTTGAGGGATGGAAACTTTGTGTTGAGGGTGGTTGGGAATTAATTTGGCAATTTTATCAGGCTCTTCATAAGGCATGCCTAAGACTCGACCAATATCACGAATAGCAGCTCGAGCTTCCATACGGCCAAAAGTAATTACTTGACCAACATGGTCGCTGCCATATTTATCCATAGCATATTGGATAACTTCATCACGCCGGTTATCGGCAAAGTCAATATCAATATCCGGCGGAGTGGGTCGTTGAGGATTTAAAAAGCGCTCAAAAGGAAGCTCATGAACCAAGGGGTTCATGGTAGTGATACCCAAACAATAGGCTACTAAAGAGCCAGCCACACTACCTCTGCCAGGGCCAACGCTAATGTCTTGATCTTTGGCCCAGTTAACAAAGTCTTGAGTAATTAAAAAATAAGTGGCATAACCTTTGTCATTAATGATTTCTAGTTCATATTTAATTCGCTCTTGGTGTGTTGAGGTTATCTGATTAAATTTTTGTTTGAGGCCAGCCTGAGTCATCCTTTTTAAAGCTGAGGCTGGGGTTTCGTTTTTAGCAATCGGATAGTTAGGAAAGATTAGTTGTCCGGTGGGAATTTCTAATTCGCACTGATTGGCAATCTTGATAGTGTTTTTAATAGCTTCTGGATAGTCACTAAACAGCTCTTCCATTTGCTGACCAGATTTAAAGTAATAGTCAGGATTATCAACCATTTTTAAGCGTTTTTGGTCTTTAATCAATTTGCGAGTCTGCACACACAACAGGGCGTCTTGAGCTTCAGCATCTGTTGGTTCTAGATAATGCACATCATTAGTAGCCACTAAAGGCAAGTTCAGTTGTCGAGCCATTTTGATTAGCTGAGGATTGACTTTTTTAAGTTCTTTAATAGTAGGAAAGTTTTGCAGCTCTACATATAAGCGATCTCGAAAAACCTGTTGGTATTTTTTAAGCCTTTTTAAAGCTTGGGTTTGTTTTTTGGCTCTGATTAAACTAGTAAAAACTCCTTGCATGCAGCAACCAGTTAAACAGATCAAGCCTTGATGGTGTTTAAATAAAAGCTCTTGATCAATGCGTGGTTTATAAGAAAAACCTTCTAGATGGGCTAATGAAACCAAGTTCATTAGGTTTTGATAACCAGTGAAGTTTTTAGCCAACAAAGTAAGGTGTTGTTGGTCTGAACCCATTTTGGTTTGTTTATTTAAGCGAGATCGACGTGCCACATAAAACTCACAGCCAATAATTGGCTTAATGCCAGCTTTTTTACAGGCATTGTAAAAAGGAATAGCTCCATACATATTGCCATGATCAGTAATGGCTACAGCAGTTTGTTTTTGAGCTTGGGTTTTGGTCACTAAATCATCAATTTGACACAGCCCGTCAAGCATAGAATATTCAGTATGAACA
>WJLO01000099.1 GCA_014728425.1 Minisyncoccota bacterium
CAGCAGTAGCTATTAAAATCTCAATTAAACTAGAGCCTTGTTGGTTAGCCTTAATCATGAGCATCTTTACTTACTAACATTTTAACTTACTCTTCGCCTACCTCTACAATTTCACCAATCTCACCACCTTGAGAAACAGTAAACTGATAACTAATAGTGCCAGCTTGATTACTAACAATCACTGATCGAGTTGCTAAAGTTTGCCAACTGCCTTCAGATAACTGCCCCAAACCACCCTGCAAGACCCTAAAACCAACCCCTAAGTTGTTGGCTACTAAATCTTCATCCCAGTTATATTCTGGCGAGCGAGTAATTTCAGTTAAACTGCCTCCGTTATTACAAACTGCTTTTAAACAAAGCTTGTTAGCAGCAGAACAAGCACCATCACCAACATTTACAGTGTAAGCCACTAACTGGTCACAGCCAGCAGGCACATCACCGCTCTGAGCCTTACTTTGAGCCAACTGTAAATAGGTTTCTAACTCTTTAGTAGCCTGCAAAACCGTTTGTTTCTCATTGAAATTAAGATAGCTAGCCAAACCCATACCCACCATCACTAACATAATAGTCACTGCCACTAATAACTCAATTAAAGAAAAACCATAAACTTTAGCCATGAGTTTAGTATAGAGAGTAATTTTGCCAGGATAAAGAGCAACTTTTAAGGATTAGTAACTGTATAAGCATCAGCATCTGGCTCAGTATAAGCAGTTAAAGTAAAAGTGGTGCCATTAGAACTATATTCATAAACATAATCACCACTATTTTTAGGATCCTGAGGTACTGGAGAAGCCAAATAACCATTGCTTACTAAAGTATTGGCCACATTAGTGTAATTACTGCTATTAGGATAACTACCTTCATCTGATCTATACAACACCAAAGCTTGGCGAACGCTTTCTAGATCTGCCTTTCTTTTACCATTGCGGCTGGTCTGGCCAGCTTTAACATAACTAACCATACCAATAGCTGTAATCACCACAATAATCGTAGCCACTACCAATAACTCAATTAGAGAAAAACCAGTTTTTTTCATTGTAAATTATGCACACAAAAATGTGTGTCTCCAGCATCAGGTAAACAAGGATCTTTATTAGCACAACTAGAACAACCGCCACAGTTTCCTGTACTAGCCTCTAACTCTGCTGCCACACAATAGCTTTCTCCAGTATTCCAATAACGACACTCATAAATACTGTTAGGGCTTTTAGGATCTTGAGGAATAGGCTCTAAAATTCCAGTAATATCACCACTGCATTCACTATCACCACCACCATGATCAAAATACTCACCATTAGCAGCATAATATTGTTCTTGTGCATCCTGTAAAGCTTTAAGATCTGATTGTCTGGTGGCATCCCGAGCCTTTTTTTGAGCAGTAATATAAGCAGCAGATCCTAAAGTCACTAAAATACCAATAATAAAAATCACTACTAACAACTCTAAAAGTGAAAAGCCTGCACTGGCTCGAAGTTTTGGCATAATTAGATTAATTACACAACCTAAGCTACTAGCAAACTATTTTTTAATTGCTAACTTGCACCTTGATCTTAGAAATCTCACTATTAGCACTTGAGACTCCTTTAAGATCAGTAGCTTTAATTTGAGCAGTATAACTACAACTGCCACTGCTACAAGTATAGACATGATTAGCACTACCTTGCAAGGTGCTAAAGGTCTCTACTTGGCCGTCGCCAAAGCTTAAACTAACCTCTAAAGGCAGATCTTCTGGCGTGATATTTTCTTGTTTAATCAAGGCCTGTAGCAACAACATGGTTTTAAACAAAAGATTATCATTTTCCTCAGTTAGCCGACCAGCAAAAGCGTCCTGTTGAGTGCTGCTTAAAGTATAAGAAAAACTTAGCTGCTCACCAGATCGAATATTGACAATGCGAGTTTTAGGATCTACAAATGGTTGGCTAGCAAAAGAAAGCACTAATGGTCGATCTAAGCATTGTTCAAAACAAGTTTTGTCACAATCATTCACTCCAGTAATTTGTTTACCCATCCCTTGCATAAAATCACTATTACAACACTGATAACCCATACCAACACAACTGGTAAAAGGCTGCACTCCCAGATCACCTTCAGTATGAGTGAGACTGGAATAAACTTGAGCCTGATCAAGCCAAACTGCTCCTTCACGCCCAGCAATTTCTAACCGAATTCCACTTAAATCCTCACCCCAAACAATGCCACCCTGACCTGCTGCTTTACTAACCATTGGTGGCAAGCTCTCGGTCTTAACTACAATTGGATCTAAACTAAATTGATTACACAATACCTCGATTAAATAATCTTGATTATTAGTAAAACGCAACTGAGTAGTAGTAGCTGACTCTTGATTAACTGCTACTGTGCCTCGCCGCACACACTCAGTGGTGTATTCACCCTTAAGTTGAATCTGCCGTAACAGCCGCACATCGCTTTTAACCTTTTCTACAGCTATAAACAACAAAGCCTCACGCATACTTAAAACTACAATAACAATTAACACAGTAAGTAAAATAATGCTGGTGGTTAAAAACTTTAAAATCCTCATTTAAAAAACCCTAAATATCCATGCCAGATAACTTCTCCCCAAATCAATGCTAAAACCGTACCCAAGACTAAAAACGGACCAAAAGCAATTACCTGGCCAAATTTTTTTCGTTTTAAACTAATTAAGATTATGCCGGTTATTGCGCCAATAAAAAAGGCCAAGAAAACCCCAACCAAAATCTTTGGCCAGCCTAGCAACAAGCCTAAAGGAAAAACCAACTTAACATCACCCAGGCCAAAACCCTTGCCTTTGGTAATTAGCCATAACAAGGCAAAACCAATGGTAATAATAATGCTACTGATCACTGCTAACTGCAAATCCCGAAGCTGCATCACGCCCATCATGGTTAAGCTCACTCGGTAAAGGAGAGTAATCATTAACAAAGCCCCTGCTGCTAGATCGGGAATAATTAAATAGCGCAGATCTGCAACAAAAATAATGAGCAGTAAAATACCTACTAACAACCAAAACAAAGGTTGTAAAGTTTGAAAAGGATGCTGAGTTAAACGAAAAAACCAAAAACCACCCCAATACCACCACACAAACAAAGCTCCAGTAAGAAACTCTACCACTGGATGAATAAAGCCAATAGTTTGTTGACAGTGTCGACACTTACCTTTTAAGAAAAAAAACGATAGTAGGGGAATGTTGTCATACCAAGCGATTTTTTGCTGACAAAACTCACATTTAGAGCGACCTTTGATCCAAGACTGTTCTTGAACAGTGCGGTAAATCACCACATTTAAAAAACTGCCTATTATTGCTCCTAAAACAAACAAACAAATCGTCACCAGCCAAAACGGAAGGGCTAACATAATAATAGTATAACCTAAAAACTCCTTAAAAAAATCCTGATCTTCACTTAAGCGTTTAGTTGCAACCTAAGTTAGTTGCTTGTTATGGTAGGCAGATATAAATATCAGCAGAGTCATCTCCATAGCCGCCGCAGACCGTATCTGCTATGTCAGATGCATCACTAGGCATGCCCGCTCCAGTAGCATCTTCACAACGATCTTCTGCTTCTTTTCTAAAAGCTTGCGATTGCGGCACATAACACACATAAGTACTGCTGCCAGTAGTACCAGCATTATAAACATACAAAGTATTATAAGTGGTATCAGTAACTCGTTCTAAGAAACTGTCTTTTAGTTCTTGAGCGCCAGTACAACCAGCGTTGATCTCAGTTCCTAGCTTTTCAAAAATTGTACAAGTACCTCCAGAGTCGGTGATGTCTGTGTCAAACTCTTGCCAAGCAATATCATCGTCAGGATCAGAAGCTCCAGTTTGCCAAGGATAATAACCATTAAATGCATAATAGCGATCAATTGCGCTCACAAGCTGCTCAGCATCAGAGCGACTACCAGTATCTCGACCACGATTGATCTGCTCAATAGGATTGATGGCCGATAACACCGCTACTGCTAAGATACCTAAAATGGTAATTACAATTAAAAGCTCGATCATGGTAAAACCTGCTCGAGTTTTAAACTGGGTAAAAAATTGTTTCATAACACTCCTTGTAATAGCAAAAAATTGCTTATTAAGTTTACTGTACACTATTTAAAATTGACTAGTCAAGTTGTAGATTGGCATAATAATAGCAATCACCATCAAGCCTACTCCTAAGGCTAAAACAATCATAATCATGGGCTCTAGAGCAGTAGTAAGGTTTTTTACAGCATGCTCACTTTCACTTTCAAAATAACTTGACAGTTTTTGCAAAACTTCATCAAGCTTACCAGTTTCTTCACCCACAGCAATCATCTGATGCAAAATTGGTGGAAAGATATCATGACTAGCAATCGCATGAGATAAAGCCTGACCTTTTTCTACTCTTTCTGTAGCCTCTTGTAAAGCTTCTCGATAAATAATGCTACTCATGGCTTGGGCGACAATATCTAAAGCCTCTAGTAAAGACACTCCAGCGCTAAGTAATAATGCCAAGGTCCGAGCAAACTCAGTTAAAATGATTTTTTTACGCAGCTCACCAATAATAGGAATCTTAAACAAATAAGTATCGATTAACACCTCGCCAGTTCGAGTTTGATACCAACGTTTAAATAACAATCCCAAACCACCAACGCCAAAAAGTAATAGCCACCAAAACTTCACCAAAAGATTGGAAATACCAATTAAAATTTTAGTAGCCAAAGGTAACTCAGCTCCAAAATCATCATACATATCAGTTAATTTTGGTACTACAAAAATCATCATCACAAAACCTACGCCAATCATTGCTAAAACCACAATAATAGGATAAATCATTGCGCTTTTGGTCTTAGCTCGAAACTCTTTTTCTTTTTCCATGGTTTCGGCCAAACGCAATAACACCTCATCTAAGACTCCACCTAGCTCACCAGCCTTAACCAACTGAATATAAACTCGGCTAAAAGTTTTTTTATGCTCTGCTAAGGCCACAGAAAAAGCATTACCTCCTTCAATTTCTTTTAATAGATCTGCAATCAAGCGCGCCATTTGTGTTTTGCTTTGTTCTACTAAAATAGCCAAGCTATTGGCTAAAGGTAAACCAGCATTGATCATAGTAGACAACTGTCTAGTAAAGTTCACCAAATCACCATGTTTAATACCAATCAACTTGGCTTTAATCAAAGCTAAAGTGTCTTCTCCAAAAGGATGCAACTGAATCACCAATAAACCCCGCCTAGCTAGCAAAGCTGCTGCTTGGCTTTTGTTACGAGCTTCAACCTTGCCCTTAACAGTTTCATGGTGTTCGTTTTTGGCTACATATTTAAAATACGGCATAACCTCAACCTCCTAATAACCGCTCCATCTCTGCTGGGCGGAAAGAGCGCTCCTTAGCCATTTCTGCAGTAATCACTCCTTGCTGTACCAGTTGGTAAAGGTGAGTTTCCATTAACATCATTCCCTGATTAGCAGAAGTTTGAATCACATTATCAATTTGGTGAGCTTTGGCTTCCCGAATTAAATTACTAATAGCTGAGTTAGCCAACATGATCTCAAAAGCGGCTGTACGCGTACCTCCAGTATTAGGCAATAATCGCTGCGAAGCAACAGCAGCAATAGTAGCTGCTAATTGCTGGCGCACTTGGCCTTGTTGGTGGGCAGGAAAAACATCAATAATTCGGTCAATAGTTTGTGCAGCTGAAGCAGTATGCAGAGTAGCAAACACTAAGTGGCCAGTTTCAGCAATAGTAATTGCTGCAGCAATAGTTTCAAAATCTCGCATCTCACCAATCAAAACCACATCTGGATCTTCTCGTAAAACCGAACGCAAAGCAATCTCCCAGCTATTAGTATCATGATTGATCTCTCGCTGAGAAATCAAACTTTGTTTAGGTTGATAAACAAACTCAATAGGATCTTCAATAGTCACAATATGTTCTGCTCTTAAACTATTGATCTCATCAATCAGAGCAGCCAAAGTAGTAGATTTACCTTCACCAGTAGGACCAGTGACCAATACCAGGCCTTGACGGTATTGAGTAAATTGATGAAAAACTTGAGGCAAATTAAGTTCCTCAATCGTACGAATTCTTGCAGGAATCAAGCGCAAAGCTGCAGCCAAATTGCCTTTAGTATGATAAACATTCACCCTAAAACGACCCTGATCTTTAAACTGATAGCCAAAGTCTAACTCTTTATTTACTTGAACATAATTTTTTTGCTCTGGCGTCAAAATGGGGTGAATTAAAGATTGAGCTTGCTCCTGATTAAGAACTGGAGCGCCTTCTACTGGCATGAGCTTACCATGAACTCGCAAGATTGGTGGCGAGCCCACTACAACATGAACATCAGAACCTTCTACTTCTACTAAATGTTGTAAAATATCGTGAATATTCATAAACTTATCCTCCTCAAATAAAGATGTGGTTGTTAAACTTCAGCCACGCGCAAAACCTCCTCAATAGTAGTGATACCCTCTAAAGCCTTAAGATAACCATCTTGTTTCATTAATAACATTCCTTGACCAATTGCTACTTTTTCTAACTCTGCTGCAGGACTACGATTCATAATTAATTTAGCAATTGGTTCGTTAATGGGCATTACTTCAAAAATCCCAATCCGACCCTTATATTCTGGCTCGGTTTGTGGTCGATTTTGACCAGTTCTAAACAAAGTTAAGTTATTAGGATCTTTATTATGTTGCTGACACCAAGTAGTTAATTTATCACCTAAAACTTGTTTAATATCTTCAATCACTGCTGGCTCTGGCTGATACTCTTCTTTAAAATCTGGATTAATTCGTCGCACTACTCGCTGGGCCATGGCCAAAGTCATTGATGAAGCCAGCAAAAATGGCTCTGCACCCATATCTAACAATCGAGGCAAAGCTCCAGCAGCTGAGTTGGTGTGGAGAGTAGAGAAGACTAAATGCCCAGTTAATGAAGCCTGAATAGCCAGTTCAGCAGTTTCAGTGTCGCGAATCTCTCCCACCATGATAATATCTGGGTCCTGACGCAAAAACGAACGCAAGCCATTGGCAAAAGTCAGGCCAGCAGCAGGATTAACTTGGACCTGACTAATGCCTGCAATTTGATACTCAACTGGATCTTCTAAAGTTAAGATGTTTACTTTGGGGGTATTAATAATATGCAAAGCAGAATAAAGAGTAGTAGTTTTACCAGAACCAGTAGGTCCAGTTACCAAAATAATCCCATGAGGCACTTTAATGGCATCAGTAAAGTTTTTTAAAGCCAAGCCATCTAAACCTAAATCTTCTAAAGAAGGAATAGCTGTGTTTTTCTTAAGC
>WJLO01000100.1 GCA_014728425.1 Minisyncoccota bacterium
AACGATAAAAGTTGATTGGGCTTTGACGTTGTCCTAAGATTAACATTTTTCTAATTTGACCTTTTAATAAATGAGCTAGCTTAGGCTGCCAGCCAATTAATAATAAAACTAATCGGAAAATAACAAGTTTTAAAGGCGTAAAAAGTTTGTGTGATGGAACATATTGAAGTTGTCCTGTTACTCTCCATTTATTTTTATGAACATCGATTTGATAATCAGGATCAATCCATTGAGAAGTAATTAATTTATCATTAGTTAATTGAGCCATAATGCCAGTATCATTAAAAATAAGCTTTTGTTTTTTAATATTAAAAACCTTAATGACTCCGCCTTTGGCTAAATTAGCAATTAAATAATAATTGCCTTGTTTTTTTACCCAAATTTTTGCCTGATCAAAGTATCTGCTTAAGGATTTTTGCTCATAAGGTAATTTAGGTAAAGCTTTTTTTCTCTTTTTAGCAGCTAAATAAGCTTGCAAAAACTCAGGAATACGGTAGCCCACATAACGATCAGAAATGATTGTCGGAGGTACTAATTTGTTTTCTTTTAATGACTTCAAAAGTTTATCAGCTATTGCTGCTGCTAAGGGAATTTTTTTGGCTATTATTTCATAGCCATGAGGATAAAAATGTAAAGTGTTACGACTGCCCAGACTGCCTGCATAAAAGCCATTAGGATAGACAAAATAACTGCTAAACTTAACTGAGTCTTTGATCGCTTGAAAAATTTCTGGATCTTGGTTGTCTTGATAGATCTTGGCTAAAAAAGAAACTGTGGCCGAAAGATAGCCAGGATCAACGCCGTCATATTCTCGCGACCAACCTTCTTCATTCTGATATGTTAGGAAAGTTTTCCAAGCTTGATGATAAGCTGTTTTTAGCGACTTGTCTTTGAGCAGTTCTGATGCTTTCCATAAACTTAAGCAAGCCATGGCGTGGTGATTGGCCAAGTAATCTGCTTCTAACTCTCCTTGAGCAATAAAATAGGCTGATTTTTTAATTGCAGTTAAGATTTTTTGCTGGGTTTGATTATCTATTTTATCTTTTAATAAAGAAAAGCTTTCTACAGTAGTAAAGGTAGTAAAAGCGGTTGGCCCCACCCAACCTCGCTCAAAAGGATAAAACTCATCAAACGAACCATCCTGATGCTGAATCTTGCTCCAAAACAACATTGCTGCTACAGCCCAATCTTTGATTTTTTGTTGCTGATAATAAATATTGCCAGGAAACTGGTGAGTGTAAACTAGAGCTAGAGCATGAGTAGAGAATTGACGCACTGCATCAGCAAAATCTGAGGTCTTATCAAGCCAATAACCACGATGAAAACAGCCATAGGTGGGTGATAAAGGATTGCGATCAAGATTTCCTAAAACTCTAGGAATTTGATCAAGTGCTAATTGGGCATATGTTTTAGCTCTTACTGGTTTTGTTCTCATTTTATAACTTTTGGTAAATATTGGGTAAACGCTTGTTGATTAATTCTGCTAATAAGGCCAGAGCTGTTAATTGTAACGAAGTTAAGATAAACATTAAAGTACTAGCATCAGCGAAATGACCAAAATATTGCCAACTAACTAGCCCCCAAATTAACCCAAGCGCTAATACTAAAATGCTGATGGGCAAGAATACTTTTAAAGGAGCAAAATATAAACCAATTTTAAAAACCAGCTTAAAAAAATTAATAGTATCTTTAATGGGGTTAATCTTGGATTTTCCTTTACGATTAAAGTAATTAATTTTTTTAAAACTAACCTGATAATCGCTGGCCATCATTGCCAATAGGCTGGTAGCAGTAAAAGAAAAACCATTTGGCAAAAGTGAAAAAAACGGTAGTAAAGCTTTTTTGCGATAAACTCTTAAACCACAGTTTACATCTGGAACTTGATCCCGAACCACAAAATTAGCAAATTGGTTTAAGCACCATTTAGGCAAACGTCTTAATAAAGGAATCTGCACGTTTTTGCCAATACGAGCTCCTGAAATTAAATCAAGATTGTTTTTTTTTAAAATCTGATAAAATTCTGACAAGCGTTGGTGGGGGTAAGTGCCATCTGCATCAGTAATGGCTATAACAGGGTATTGACTTTGCTTAATGCCTGTTTTTAAAGCAGCTCCATAGCCTTTGTTTTTTTGATAAGAAATTAATTGAAACTTTAAACGACTTTTCTTTAACAAGGCTGCTGTTTCATCAGTAGAGCCATCATTAACCACAATAATTTCAAACTTCAATTTAGCTTTTTTCAGTCCTTGAATTAAAGATCTTAGTGTTGGTAGAATAATTTGTTCTTCATTATAAACTGGTATGATAATAGAAAGTCCTGATTTCATTAAAGTGATTATAAACCATCCTTTTTTAAACATAAATTTAAAAAAGCAATTTTATGTCTCAAACCAAGTTAATACTCACTCCAGATCAACAACAAGATGTTGTAAATTTAGCTAAAGGTTTGTATCAGCCTTTAACTGGTTTTTTAACTCAAGCTGATTTTCATACAGTAGTAGAAAAAATGCATTTAAAAAATGGTCAAGTTTGGCCAATTCCTATAGTGCTAGATATTAATCAGCAACAAAAAAAACGTTTTCAAAATCAAGAAAAGCTAGAGTTAGTTGGACAAACAGGTGAGTTAATAGCTTATTTACACCAACCAGAAATTTATCAATATGATAAACATTTTTTAGCAGAAAATGTTTTTGGCACCAGAAGCCTAGAGCACCCTGGCGTGGCTGATGTTTTTGCTATGAAAGATTATTTAATTGGTGGGCAAGTAGAGTTGGTTAGAGATCCTAATGGCTTGTTTAGGCAATATAATTGGTCTCCAGCTCAAACCAAAGCATTTTTTAAAAAGCAAGGTTGGCAAAAGATCGTGGCTTTTCAAACTCGCAATGTACCCCACCGTGGTCACGAGTTTTTACAAAAACAAGCTTTAAAAAAAGTTGACGGCTTAATGATTCAACCAGTGATTGGTGAAAAAAAACTTCGCGATTTTAAAGATGAGTATATTATGGCTTGTTATCAAGCTTTGATCGAACAGCATTATCCTCAAGAAAAAACTTTGCTTACGATTTTGCCTTTAAAAATGCGCTATGCCGGTCCTAGAGAGGCAGTAATGCATGCTTTAATCAGGCGTAACTTTGGTTGCACTCATTTTATTGTGGGTCGAGATCATGCTGGCGTAGGTGGCTTTTATGATCCTTTTGCAGCTCAAAAAATCTTTGATCAGTTTAATCAGGCTGAATTGGGTATTAAAATCTTGAAGTTTAAGGAAGTAGTTTATGATCAAAACAAGAAAAAGCATTGTTTTATTGACCAAGCTAAGCTAAATGATCGAGTTTATTTTAGTGGCACAAAATTACGAGAAGCAATTTATAATAAAAGCCAAGTGCCCAACTATCTAGCTCGACCAGTGGTGCTTAATATTTTAAAAAACGGCCTTAATACTTTTGTAGATCAAATGTATAAAGATAATCAAAAAACTCCAGGATTTGTGTTATGGTTTACCGGACTTTCTGGTTCAGGTAAGAGTACTATTGCTGACGCAGTGTTCAAGCTTCTAGCTAAGCAAGGTTTTCATTTAGAACGTTTAGATGGAGATGTAGTTCGAGAAAGCTTGACCAAAGATTTGGGTTTTAGTAAAAAAGATCGGGACGAAAACATCAAGCGAGTGGGTTTTGTAGCTAATTTATTAAGTCGCAATGGTGTCGGTGTTATTGCTTCTTTTATCTCTCCCTATCAGGCTCAACGCAGGCGCTTACGTAAAAAAATCCATAATTTTATTGAGGTTTATATTAGCACTCCATTAAAAATCTGCGAACAGCGTGATGTTAAAGGTCTTTATCAACAAGCTCGTCAAGGCAAGATTAAAAACTTTACAGGAATTTCTGATCCTTATGAAGCTCCGCAGAACCCAGAAATAGAGATCAAGGCAGTTGACACTGATCCCCAGCCTTATGCTCAACAAATTGTCACTTATTTGCAAAAACATGACTATTTAACTCCATCATGAACATCTTGGCTCAAGTTATTTCAGCAGTACAACAAGCCGGTCAAGCAGTGCTAGAGCTTTATCAAGCTCAAGATCTTCAAGTTAATCAAAAAAGTAATCAGACTCCAGTTACCCAAGCCGACTTAACTGCTGAAAAAATCTTACAACAAGAGCTAGCCTCATTCGGCTATGCTTGGTTGTCTGAAGAAAGTCAAGATGATTTAGCTCGACTGAATCAAGATTTAGTTTGGGTGGTTGATCCTTTAGATGGTACTCGAGATTTTATTGCTCAAACTGACGAGTTCACCATTATGGTCGCTCTAGTAAGTCAAAACAGACCGATTTTAGGGGTGGTTTATCAACCGCCTACCAAAACCCTTTATTGGGCAAAGCAAAACCAAGGTGCTTTTAAAAAAATTGCTGATCAGTCAAAACAAAAACTGCAGGTTAGTTCTATCAATAAATTTACTCAGGCCCGGATCTTAGTTAGTCGTCATCATCGTTTAGCTGCTGATGAGGATTTTATTAAAAAACACCACATCAATCAGGTTGTTAGTTGCGGCAGTGCTGGGTTAAAAGCCTGTTTAGTAGCTGATGGTCAAGCTGAACTTTATCTTAACAGTAGTGATCGTACTCATGAGTGGGATATCTGTGCTGCTGATATCATTATTAATGAAGCAGGAGGAGAATTAATAGACTTAACTGGTGAAAAATTTATTTATAACCAAGCTAATACTAGCAATCTAAATGGTTTTATTTTTAACAATGGGCAGTTAAAAATTGCATTAAAGTGAAAATTTAATTATCTGCAACAGGTGTTACCTGGCCTGGCATCTTTGGTTTTAATATTAAGTTAAATAATAATCTTGATACCAGTCAGTAAATTCTTTTAAGCCTTGCTCTAGATTAATCTTTGGTTCAAATCCTAATAGTTTTTTAGCTTTGTCAATATTAGCAAAAGTAGCTATTAGATCACCGGGCTGTAGCGGCAACATTTTCTTTTTAGCCTTTTTACCTAAGTGTTTTTCTAATAAATTAATAAACCTTAACAACTTTATTGGTTCTGAGTTTCCTAAGTTAATAATCTCCCAACTATGTTGTTTTTCTAAAGCTGCCAAAATACCTGCAACAATATCATCAATATAAGTAAAATCGCGCTGCATTTTGCCATGATTATAGACCTCTAAGGGCTGATCTTGGCTAATTAGTCGACTAAACTTCATTGGCGCCATATCTGGTCTACCCCAAGGTCCATAAACAGTAAAAAAACGCAAGCCAGTTAAATTAAGTTGATAGAGATGGTGATAGCTATAAGCCATCATTTCGTTGGCTAGCTTAGTGGCCCCATATAAAGAGATTGGCTTGGTTACTACATCTTGCTCACTAAAACCAGTTTTAGGCATTTGATTAGCCCCATAAATAGATGAACTGGAAGCAAAAACAATATTTTTAACAGCAAATTTTCTTGCTGCTTCTAAGATTTTAATAAAAGCAGTTAAATTAGCTTGACCATAGACTAATGGGTGTTGAAGAGAATAACGCACTCCTGGTTGAGCAGCTAAATGACAGATTTTATTAATTTGATGTTTTTGAAAAACCTGCTCAAGCTTATCCTGATTATTTAAGTCAAAATGATAACCAGCGTATTGAGCTGATTTTTTAAGAATTTGCTCACGATCTTGTTTTAATTGAACATCATAGTAG
>WJLO01000101.1 GCA_014728425.1 Minisyncoccota bacterium
AAATGCTGAGTTTTGGTCGGTTTTAACGGAGTCTGGGATTCAAGTCGCAGAAGTTACTCCTTTTGCTGGTGAGTTAAACCATGAAAGAGGAAGAAAAAATATGCAAGGAGTTATTGGGGCTATTGGTTTGGCAATACGTTCAGAGCTAACCTATTGGCTTTTTAAGGAAATTGAAACTAAACTCGAACACCAAGAAAATTTAACCCCAAGTGATTTAAGAGAACTTAATGAAAGATTGCAAGAGCGCTTCCAGTCTTTGTGGGGAGAAATAGCTGAAGAGTTTAATCTCCGAGAAGGTGCTGCAATTATTGCAGCTCAGATCTTGACTTTTCCTACCGATGGGGCAATTTATATAATGCAGAAAGGGAGCCAGGCTAGTCCTGCAGATGAAGCTGCGCAATTATTGAGAAATAGGTTTGGTGACAGTTGGGCAGAGGGTGAGAAATCTCATGATGCAGTTAGTGTCTTCTATGGAGCAATGGCTAAGATGGCTCCATACCCAGATGATCTTGACGAAGAAACTGGTTGGCAAGGTTGGAGAATTGAATGGCCGAAGTGTCTATCAGAGCTTGATCCTGAAGATGCACGTCAACTGTTAAGACAATATGGTTTAGAGGAATATATACCAAAGCGGCCAAATACTACAACTGCTGTGCAAACAAGATTTTGGTCAACGTAAGGTATGAGTTTTGACTTTGTAGAATAATTTTAGTCACCTCGTCAGCACCCACTCATCAGTGTTGTTTTTGTGGTATTTGTCTTTGACCGCGGCCCAGGCAACCCGATGAGCAGTTTCTTCTCTAGAAGCGCCAGCTTTTCTTTTGTTAGCACTTTTGTATTGATGCCAAGCACTGTTAAAAGCCTCGCGATAGATTTCTTGTGCTTTAGGTGGAAGATTGTCTTTAACTCCTTTGGGTAGATTTTTTTTGCTAGTATATGGCATAATGTTATTATACTAAACCACCAATATTTCTAAAAGGAACGCTATGCCCAGCAAAAAAACTTCAGCCTCAAAAATAAAAAAAATCGGCTTGATTTTTTTGGCCATAGTGGTAGGCTTAGCAATCATTGGTTTTGGCGTGGTGGTTTACAGTGGTCTATTTACTAAAGTTGAGATTGTAGAAAAACAGGTCGGCCCTTGGGTAATGGTTTATCAAGAGCATCAAGGGAGTTATTCTAAAGTTGGCCCGACTATGGATCAAGTTTATCAGGAACTTCAAGATATTGAAGTAGAGCCAAAGTTGGGTATAGGATTGTATTATGACAATCCTGACCAGGTGACAGAATCAGCTTTGCGTAGTGAAGTTGGCAGTGTGGTTGAGTCTGTTGATTTAGATAAGATCAACAATGCTGATTTAAGCTCAGCAACTAAAATTAAAATGATTGCTGCACAACCAGCTTTGGTAGCTGAGTTTCCTATTAAAACACCTTTGTCTTACATAATTGGACCAATGGTGGTTTATAAACAACTTAATCAAGCTTGGGCAGAAAAAGGTTATGATCAAAGTGAATATGCTATTGAGCTTTATGATATGCCTAACAAAAAAACTCTTTATATTATGCCTATTCCTGTTGGTCAGGCTGCTAACCAAGATCAGGCTGGGAGTGATGAGCAAGCTGAGTCAGTTGATCCTAGCAACACTCCAGCTCTGGAGCCTACAGTAGCTCCCCAACACGACTGGTCTAGCTATCAAGTACCTCATAGTCAGCTAATGTTTAAGCATCCTCAAGATTGGGAGCGAGAAGTAGTTAGCCCTAATCAAAACTTTGTTAGTGTTTATCTAAAAAAAGATGATTTGAGCCAAGAGCCAATTGTAATTTATCAAGAAGAAATGCCTGCTAATTACTCTATTAATATAGTAGTGCAACAAAACAAAAAGAAACTTACTGCTAAAGAACATTATTTAGCTGGTTTTACAGAATCTGCTAGGGATCAAGCAGCAGCAGAGTTAACTGAGGTTACTCTTGCTGGTTTAAAGGGAGTGAAATACCAAGAGGGCGCTGCTCCTGCTTCTGGTAAAGCTACAGTAGTATTACTAGCAGACCAGGATCATTTTTATCGCTTTACTTATAGTGCTATGGCTACTCAAGCCACTCACACTAAGTTTTTGCCAGTGTTTGAACAATTGTTGGAAACAGTCAAGTTTGCTGAATAGTTTTAAGAGAGTTGATGCTTTTTTAAAGCCATTGCAGGTGTTGGCTTAAAGATTGATCATATTAATTATTCCAACTGAAGATCATTGATCAACTGATCAATACGAGCCTTTTCTGCCTGATCATCGGTCATGCTCTTTTTTTGTGTTAAATACTGGTTAATGTTTTGAAAAGTTTCTCCATCATGAGCAGCTTTGTAAGCCTCACGCACGGTTTGAAAATCACTGACCGCATCTTCAAGTTCTTGTCCTTGGTAAAGCTCATTAAAAACTGTAGCTACCACGTTCTCTACTTTAGCGCCATAGCCTTGATCATGATCATAAAGTTTGCCTGATCCTCCATTTTTGCCTTGTTCCATTTTTTCTTGTGCATTAGCAGTAGTAAACTCACTATCACTATCAGCAGTGCCAGTAAGATCACGATCCCATTTATCACCAACATATTGCGCCCAGCCTTCAGACATAGCTAAACCTCTGGCTTCTTCATCACTGAGCGGATCGCTAGTGCCCTTAAACCAACTCACTGGATTATATTTAGCTCGTTTAATATAGCCAGGCTGCCAAGGATCTACATGCGTGCCTTTTCCAGCATGCTCAAATTCATTGTTTTTACCTAAAACTTCGGTTAAAGCATGGCCTAAGGCTTCATGAATAGGAGTATCAACATCACTGTTAATGCTAATGTAGTCGCCGTTAAAGTTAATCTTATCTTTAAAACCAAGTTTGCGCATAAAATCAAACCAAGGCGGTTGATAAGCATTGTCATCTGATTCCCAATCAATATCAAAATAGTCATCAAGATTAACCTCTTCACCACCGTTGAGGATCTGAGCCAACTCTGTAAGTCGATCTTTGATGTGTTGTTTCCACTGGTCTTTTTGGGCAATGATTACTTGTGGTTTATCTAAACCCTGATGATTTAAACTGATGCGCTTGCCATCTTGGTTTTCTACCACAATAGATTTAACTTGAGTTTTGTCAAAGCTAATCTTGCCATCAGTAATTTCATATTCTTCTACATCCCCATTTTTAAGCTTGATTCTTACTTTAGCATTAGTAATGATCTTGCCGTCTAGATTGTATAAAGTAATTTCTTTTGGCTCTGGTGTAGGGGTAGGAGTAATAGTGGGAGTAATTGAGATTGATGGTGTAGGTGAACTTGCTGGTGAGGGACTGACTGATTGAGAAGGGGCTGAACTGGGACTTTGTCCTAGTTCTTTATTAAACTCATCTACTGAAAAGTAAAGAGTTACATCGCCACTTAAACCATATTGAGCAGTGTTGGTAAAATTGGCAGTTACTTTGCCGCTTTGACTAATACTACCGCGAAAAGGCCCCTGAATATTTCCGTTTTGAGGGGGTTGACCCATCATGCCGGCAATTTGATACCAACCAGAAAATCCACCCGAAAAGCTACCGTTCCAACCACCAGTAAAATTGCCATTAATGCGTCCTCCATAAGTAAACAAGCTGCCTAAGGAGCCAGAAAACGTCCCACTTACCGAACCTCCTTTAGCAGGAAAAGTTAATCTTACTTGACCAGTTTGGTATTTTTTAATAGTAGGATCATAGGCTTTCCAGGTGCCATTGGCAGTGATTGCGTAAATTGGCGAAGTTAAAAATAGGGGTAAAAGCAGCAAGTTAATAACAATAAATAGTTTTTGGGGCAGTGATAACAATTTCATGATTTTTAACCTGCAAAAATTACTATCTATAGTAAAGCAGAAGACAGTCTTGTTTGTCAAGAAATTTTTGCTAGATGAATGCTGGGCTTGTTAATTGGCTTTTCAAAAATAAATAGCAAGTAAAACAAATCAACTAATTCTGTTTTCTAATCTGCTTAGAGCTTGTAAATACGGTACTACTGGTTGGTTGTTTCTTGCCGCTTTTCTTGCTAGTTGTTCTGTTTCTGCTGTTGAGGGGATTACATATAGTCTAACCGAAGTGGTTTTTTTAGGTGCCCAGTCTTCTAGATTGAAATCAACTGGTAGGGTTGCTAGCAGCTTAGGCGTCAATTTAGGAGTTGCAATAAAGCCAGCATCCCTGTTTTGTAAAAAACTTTGCCAAGCAGATCTAAGTAGTGGGTTTGCTGGAGCATGCGACCTGGCAGCCACAATGATAAATCCATCTTGTTCTAGAAAAATATGAGCTCTTGTTGGTGCCAATTCAGTTAGGGCCGTTAAGTTTTTGATTACTATCATTTGTGCTGGCGTACCAAACCTAACAT
>WJLO01000102.1 GCA_014728425.1 Minisyncoccota bacterium
AGATTGTTTTGGGTACCAACATGCTAATCAATCACCAAACTTAGGCTTAAATTATCAAAAACTAGCTAATCTCATAAATTAAATTTCCAGACAGACATCTGGGCTCGCTCTAAACCTCCCCTTCCTTTATAATCATAAATATGATACAAAAATAGTCTTGATCATGGCAAAATCTAAACAAAATAACTCAAATTACGAAGCCACCCATATTAAAGTTTTAGAAGGTCTGGAGCCTGTCCGAAAACGCCCAGGCATGTATATTGGCTCAACCGACAGCAAGGGTTTGCACCACCTGGCCAAAGAAATCTTAGATAACGCTGTTGATGAGGCTATTGCTGGTTATGGAAAAAATATTCAGCTCTACCGTACCAAAGTTAATGAGGTAGAACAAAACCTAGCCAAAAAGCAAGATCTAGGCCAGCAAGCCCTAACTGTGGTAGATAATGGGCGCGGCATTCCTGTAGGTAAGCACAAATCTGGCGCTTCAGCTTTAGAAGTGGTCCTGACTAAACTCCACGCTGGAGGCAAGTTCGAAGAAACTGCTTATCAAGCCTCTGGTGGACTGCATGGAGTTGGTGCCTCTGCAGTTAATGCTTTATCTGGTTTAATGCAGGTGGTAGTTAAACGTGAAGGCAAGTTCCATTATCAGTCTTATCTTAAAGGCACTCCTCAAGCTAAAATCAAGATCATTACTGCTAAAAAAGTTCAAGAGCTCTTCCCACATACTAGTGAGGATTTTGTTAATTATCAAACAGGTACTTTAGTTAAGTTTATTCCAGACAGCAGCATTTTTTCTACTACTAAATTTAGTCACAAAACCTTAGTGCAGATCATCAAAGATCGAGCTTATTTAATGGCTGGGATTTATTTCCGCTTTGTTGATGATATTGAAGACCGGACCCAACATTTTTATTTTGAAGGCGGCATTCGCTCATTAGTAGAACATCTTAATATGGACAAAACCAAGATTCATCAAGTTTTTTATGTTGAAGACAGCTGGGAAGATGAAGACACTGGAAAAAAAATTGGAGTAGAAGTAGCTCTCCAATATAATGATTCTTACCATGATAAAGTAGCTAGTTATGTTAATGTAATCCGCACTCCAGATGGTGGTACCCATATTAATGGTTTTCGCATGGCTTTATCTAAAGTTTTGCGCGACTATGCTGAAGAACATAGCCTTCTCAAAGAAAACGAGTCTTTTGTTATTGATGACCTTAAAGAAGGTTTAACTGCTGTAGTTTTTGTAAAAATGCCAGCTAATGACTTGCAGTTTGAATCTCAAACCAAAGCTAAATTAAATAATTCTGAAGCTCAATCAGCAGTATATTATGTTTTTAAACAAGGTTTTGCCACTTTTTTAGAAGAAAATCCCAAGATCGGCAAAAAAATCATTGAAAAAGTGATGTTATCTGCTCGGGCTAGATTGGCAGCACGGGCTGCCAAAGATGCTGTGATCCGTAAAGGGGCTTTAGAAGGCAGTTCTTTGCCAGGCAAGCTAGCAGATTGTCAAAGCCGTAAACCAGCTGAAAGTGAAATTTATATAGTTGAGGGCGATAGTGCTGGTGGAAGTGCCAAACAAGGCCGAGATCGTAAATTCCAAGCCATCTTTCCTTTACGTGGCAAGATCCTTAACACAGAACGGGCTCGTTTAGATAAAGTAATTGCTTTTGAAGAACTAAAAAACTTAGTAATTGCTTTAGGAGCAGGTATTGGCGACACCTTTGATCTTGATAATCTTCGCTATCACCGCATCATCTTAATGAACGATGCTGATGTTGATGGTGAACACATTACCACCTTAGGGTTAACCTTTTTCTTTAGACATCTTAAGCCAATTGTTGAGGCTGGTCATCTTTATGTAGCTATGCCTCCTTTGTTTAAAGTCACTATTGGCAGAAAAGAACATTATGTTTATTCTGAAGCAGAAAAAGAACAACTAATTCGCAAGCAGCAGAAAAAATCACCTAACAGTAAGATCGCTAGCCAACGTTATAAGGGTTTAGGTGAAATGAACCCTGAACAACTCTGGGAAACTACTATGGACCCAGAACATCGGATTTTGAAAAAAGTCACTATTGCTGATGCTGAAAAGGCAGATCGTACCTTTTCTATCTTAATGGGCAATAAAGTGCCACCTAGAAAAAAATTCATCCAAACTCATGCTAAACTAGCAGAGCTTGACGTGTAAACCAACTGGTCCAGAAAGGATCTATGCCAACTACCTATATTATCGGCCATTGTAAACCAGATACTGATAGTGTGGTAGCTGCTATGGCTTTAGAATATTTATATCAACAATGGCCGGAGTTTGGTTATCCTCATCCTCAAGCAGTTATTACTGATCCTTTAAACCCAGAAACTCAATATCTTTTTAACAAAGTAGATCTTAAACCACCAGCAATAATCACCGCTGCTAAGATATCAGACGATGATCAAGTGGTGTTGGTTGACCATAATGAAGCTTCTCAACGATTAGCTGATCTTAATGAGCAGCAAATTGTAGAAATTGTAGATCATCATAAAGTCAACCTCAATCTCAACCAACCGATTTTTATGACCTTCAAACCTTGGGGTTCATCTGCAACCATTGTTTATTATTTAATGAAAAAGTACCAAGTTAAGCCGCCCAAAAAACTGGCTTTACTCATGTTAGCAGCGATTTTATCTGACACTGTTGGATTTAAATCAGCTACTACTGTTAAGCAAGATAAAAAATTTGCCCAAGAACTAGCCAAAATTGCTCAAGTAAAAGACCTACCTGCTCTAACTTTAGAACTTTTTAAAGCTAAATCAAATCTAGCAAAACTCACAGATCAACAACTTGTTAAAAACGATTATAAAGTCTTTGACTTCGCTAAAAAAACCCTGATCGGCCAAGTAGAAACAGTAGAACAAGGCCAAATCTTGGCTAAACGTAAAACTGGTTTACTAACAGCCATGCAACAAGTTAAAGAACAGGAGCAAGTAGAACTCCTGTTTTTAATCGTTACTGATGTTTTAAAAGTAAACTCAAAACTATTAATTTTAAGCCAAGCCGAACAAACAGTAGCAGAACAAGCTTTTGCTGGCAAAACTCAAAATCAAATCTTAGATATTGGTGCTAAAATGAGCCGTAAAAAGGAAATTGCCCCAGCAATTGAAAAAACTTTAGCACAGCTAAAATAAAAAATGTCAGCAAGCATCAATACTTAAATCATGAGTAACAATAAAGATCAAAAAAACCCACCAGCTGAGCAAAATGAAAACGAGACCAATGGTCACAACTTAATTGGTCAAGTTAAAGACTCTCAGTACGGCAAACTTAAGTACATCTCCATTGTTAAGGAGATGCAAAAATCTTATTTAGACTATGCCATGAGCGTGATTGTTTCTCGAGCATTACCAGATGTGCGGGATGGTCTAAAACCAGTCCACCGCCGCATTTTATACTCAATGTACAAAAGTGGGATTCATCATAAAAACGCTTATAAAAAAGCTGCTCGTATTGTTGGTGATGTTTTAGGCAAATACCACCCCCATGGTGATCAACCAGTGTACATGGCTTTGGTGCGGTTGGCACAAGAATTTAGCATGCGTTATCCTTTGATCGATGGTCAGGGCAACTTTGGCTCAATTGATGGAGACAGTCCAGCTGCCATGCGTTATACCGAGGCCAGATTAGATAAAATCTCACAAGAACTACTCACCGATCTAGACAAAGACACAGTAAAATTTGTGGAAAACTTTGACGGCTCAATGCAGGAGCCAGTAGTCTTGCCTGGTAGATTACCTAACTTGTTACTCATGGGCTCAGAAGGAATTGCCGTGGGAATGGCTACTAAAATTCCGCCCCACAACCTTACTGAGGTTTGTCAAGCTATTAAAGCCATGATTGCTCAAGGCCAAGCTACTGTAAACCAAACTGACACCACCACAAAATCAGCTTCAGCAGCCAAGAAAAAAACTAGCAAAGCTCAAAACACCCCAGAGATCTCTTCTTCCGCTGCTATTGTCACTAAAATCATTAATACTAAGCCCAGCCAGTTAGCTGGTGATTTTAACAGTGAAATCACTTTTGATGAACTTACCCAACATATTCAGGCCCCAGATTTTCCTACTGGCGGTATTATTTATGACTTTCAAGAAATTCAAAAAGCTTACCAAACTGGTAAAGGTAGAATCGTTACTCGAGCTAAAGCAACTATTGAAGAAAACAAAAAAGGCGGTTTTGAGATCATTGTTACTGAACTGCCTTATCAAGTTAACAAAGCTCGATTAATCAAAAAAATCGCCAACTTAGTCAAAAATAAAAAGATTCCAGGTATTCGTAATGTGCGCGATGACTCTGATCGTCAAGGTTTGCAAGTCACTATTGAGCTTAAACGTGATGCCAGGCCAAAAGTAGTGCTTAACAAGCTTTTTAAATACTCTAAACTGCAAACTAGCTTCCCTATGAACATGGTGGCTTTAAACAGTGATGGTATTCCTCAATTAATGAACTTACGCCAAGTCTTAAGAGAATATATTGGCCATCGTCAGTTGGTAGTGGTTCGTCGCAGTCAACACCAACTCCAGCAAGCCCGCGACCGAGCTCATATTTTAGAAGGTTTGCTAATTGCTTTAAAAAATCTTGATGATGTTATTGAGACCATTAAAAAATCTGCTGATACTAATGCTGCTCATCAGGCTTTAATGAAAAAATTTGGCTTAAGTGATCCTCAAGCTACTGCTATTTTAGAAATGCAACTTAAACGCTTGGCTGCTTTAGAACGCCAAAAAATTGAAGACGAATACAAAGAGATCCAACAAACCATTAAAGAACTAGTGGCTTTATTAAGTGATCCTAAAGAAATCCTGGCAGTGATTGTCGAAGAAACTGATGAGTTAATTAATCTTTATGGTGATGACCGCCGAAGTCAGCTAGTCAAAGGTAAGGCTGGAGAATTTAGTGAGGAAGACCTAGTGGCAAATGAACCTACTATGATCACTTTAACCAAAGGTGGTTATATTAAACGCCTCAATCCTAAAGCCTTTCGCTCTCAGTCTCGAGGAGGTAAGGGGAGCTCTGGCTTAAAAATGAAAGAAGAAGATATGGTTTTGTGCATGTTGGCAGCACAAACTCATGACACCTTATTGTTCTTTACCAACTTAGGCAGGGTGTTTAAACTCAAAGCCTTTGAGATCAAAGAAAGTAGTCGCCAGGCCAAAGGTACTGCTATTGTTAATCTACTCAGTTTACAGCCTAATGAAAGAATTCATTCTATCTTAACGCTAGACGAAGACCAAGACAAAAACAAATTTATTACCCTGATCACTCAAAACGGGTTAGTGAAAAAATCTGCTGTAAGTCTTTATGACAATATTAGACAAAACGGCATTATTGCCATCACTCTTAATGATGGTGATCAATTAGTTACTGGCAGTATTACCAGTGGCCAAGACCACATCATGCTCATCACCCATCAAGGCAAATCAATCCGCTTTGGTGAACAAGAGGTAAAATCTTCGCAACGTGATACCAAAGGAGTAAAAGGAATCGCCTTAAAGAAAAATGATTATGTTATTGGAGCAGAAACTTTTGACCCTAGTATTGACAACCAAGCTGATGCTGCTTTACTTGTGGTCACTGAAAATGGTCTTGGTAAGCGTACTCAAATCAAACACTATCCTGTCCAAAAACGCTCTGGTTTGGGAGTAAAAGTCTCTGATGTAACTAAAAAAAGCGGTAAAATCGCTTCAGCGCGTTTAGTCACTGATAAGCATCAGGAGGTAGTGATCTCTACTAAATCAGGTCAAGCTATTAAGCTCCCTCTCACTAAAAAATCCATTCCCTTTTTAACCAGACCTACTCAAGGGGTAATCTTAATGAAGTTGAAGAAAAAAGATCAAGTTGTAGCAGTGGCCTTAACTATTGAAGAAGAATAAAAACCTACTGCTTTATTTGATACAATGCCCAAAGATCTTCTTGTTGGTCTATTAAACGATAATGTTGTTTCACCCAGGCTCGTAACTGCTTAACCTGATCACAAAAAGGTTGATCACTTAAATGGTGATCGTAAAAACTACAGTCACTAAAAGTTAAAGAGCCTACTGGCGTATAATCAATAATCACTACTGGCTTATTAGCTTTTAGCCCTTGCCAAAACTCCTGCCAATGCTCATCTGTAGTATAACCAACAGTAAACAAAGGATTAAGATAAGCATAACGAGTAGGCGAACGTCGTTTAGCAGCATAATTAACCATTGCACTACCACTCCACATTAATACATAATCATCAGCTTGAGTATGCTGCTGTAGATAATCAATAAAGTAACTCACTTCTCCTGGAGGCATTCTAAAAGCAAAATTAATTTCATAATCAGCTCGCAGATGTAACAAGGCAGTGTAGAGCTGGTAGCTCAGATTAATTGATAAGGGGAAAACCATTATTATCAAAGCTAACTTGGCCAAGATTTCAGACCAGGCTTGGTTTTTTAATCTTAAAAACTGTTGTTGCACTTTAAATAAAGCATAAGCTGTTAAAATTGTTAACACTGGCAACCAAGTCATAAAATAATGACGATAAGAACGACCAGACACTAAAGTAAAGAGTAGTTCCATTGGTAACCAAATAACTGCGATTAACAAAACTGAGTCTAACTTTTGCCTATTTTTACTGATTAGCAACTGTTTTAAAGCTAGCGCCGCCCCTATGCCAGCATAAAAAACTAGTCCTGATTGAGTTACTAAATCTAAACCAAACAGCAAAGCCTTAACTCGCTCGCTAAAACCAGCCTGGCTATAAATACTATTAAAATGCCAAACCTGATCCCAAAAAGCTGTTAGGGCCTGATGATAGGCAAAATAACTTACAATTACCAAGATACTAACTAAGGCGCCAACTCCATAATAAGCTAAGTTTTTCACTCTGGCTGACCAGCTTTTACTCTGAATCAGTAAAGCCAAAACAACAGCTACTTGAACAGCAATTAAATTGGGTTGTAAAAGAAATAACAGCGTAAACATTAGGCCTTGCAGCAATAAGAAAATCGGTTTTCCCAAACGCTGCCAAAGCCAATAAATCACCACACTCATAAACTGAATAACCAAAGCATATTCTTGAGCAAAGTTGCCTTTATTAAATAACTGAGGGTGTAAGCTGTGAATCATCATTAATATAGCTATTAGCATCACAGTCCGACCCCATTTTTTACCTAACAACCAAGCAGCAGTAAGCCAACTAGCCAGCTGAAAAAAATACTCCACCAGCCACAAACCCCACAGTTGACCTTGAGAAACACTCATAGCTAAGTAATTAATCATTAAAATCAAAGGGGCTTTATGATCCCAAATGTCTTTATAAGGCACTAAACCATGGTTCATGAGCCAACCAATATACAAAAACACTCCGCTGTCAATAAAAGGTAATGATTTATTAAGGGAATAATAAAAAATCACTGAGCCAAAAGTTGTCAAAATCAGTACGCTTAGCAACCATTTTAGTTTGGTAGTGATAATTTTGTTGAACTTCAAAACAGAGTCCTTTACAAAAGTAAAGCTGTTAATAAGTTTAATAGCTATTGTTAGTAATGAGTGTGGACTCAGGGGGACTTGAACCCCCGACCTTCTGTATGCC
>WJLO01000103.1 GCA_014728425.1 Minisyncoccota bacterium
AATCAAACTCAACTCAAAAACAATCAAGCTCTTCTACTAAATCAGTTAATAAAACTCAAAAATCAACATCACCTCAGCTGAAAAATATGTCAAGTTCAAAGTCTAGTCGTTTTCGTTTTATACCGCAAAAACGTTGGCAAAAAATCGTAGTAACTGGCTTGACGGTAGTATTAGCGCTAATGTTAATTGTGGCTGGTTTAGGACTCTACACCTATCAAGTTGGTAAACAACTTCAAGCCCAGGCTATGCAGGCTCAAACTATTGGCCAAGAAGCTTATGCTGCTTTTAAAGACCAAGACCTAGTACAAAGTCAAGCCAAGGTTAAAGAACTACAACAACAACTACAGCAAATCAAACAAACCTATCATCAGCTAAGTTTTTACCGAACTATTCCAGTAATTAAAAACTATTATCTTGATGGTGAGCATGGTTTAAATGCAGCTGAACACGGCCTAGCAGCTGGTGAAAAAACCATTACCACACTTACTCCCTATGCTGATGTCTTGGGTTTTAAGGGTGGTGAAGAGGGCGGCATTGATGGTCCGGGTGGAGTAGCAGAAAATCGCATTAAGCTGGTATTAGAAACTTTAGACAAAGTAATGCCTGAGTTTGATGAAATCGAAACCCATCTCACCCAAGCCGAAGCTGAGCTAGCTCAGATTGATCCTCAACGTTATCCTGAAGAATTTAAAGGCATGCCAGTCCGAGCTAAACTCACACAAGTCCAAACCCTGGCTGATCAAACCATTGGCAAGATCACTAGCCTGCGTCCAGTGCTTGAAGAACTTCCTAATATTGCTGGCTCTAAAGGAGAAAAAAAGAAATATATTATTTTGTTTCAAAATGATAATGAGTTGCGTCCTACTGGAGGATTTTTAACTGCTTATGCAGTAGTAGAGGTAGAGAACGGTAAAATTTTTCCGGTTAAGTCTGACGACATTTATGAGCTTGATCAACGTTTTAAAGAAAAAATCGATATTCCTGAGGCTTTGGGTCGATACTTAACTACAGAAAAATATTGGAACCTCAGAGACATGAACACCTCACCAGATTTTAAAGTTTCTATGGATCAGTTTTTTACTCATTATCAAGCTGTGCCTGGAGAACCAGAAAATATTGATGGCATTATTGCAGTTGATACTAATGTTTTAACTGGCTTGCTAAGTATTTTAGGACCAGTGGAAGTGCCTGGTTATGGCCAGTTTTCTGCTGAAAATGATCCTCGGTGTGATTGTCCTCAGGTGGTTTATGCTTTATCAGAAATTATCACCAAGCCCACTCCTTATCATCGAGAGGATCGTAAAGGCATTTTAGGGCCAATGATGGCAGCTATTTTAATGAAAACTTATGGAGCGCCAAAACAATACTTTGCTGATCTTTTCCAATTTGGTTGGCAAAGTTTAGAAAGTAAATATGTTCAACTTTACTTTACTGATGAAAAAGCCCAACTTGCTGCTGAAGCCATTAATGCTGCTGGCCGGATTAAACCAGTAGAAAATCAGGACTTTTTAGCTATTATTAATGCCAATTTAGGCGGTGCTAAATCAAATCTATTTACCAACTATCAAGTTAAACAGATTGTAGCAGCACCAAAAGATGGTCAACTCCAAAAAACTGTAGAAATTACTTATAAAAACACTCGTAAAGCTGATAACTGTAATTTAGAAGCAGGTCAGCTTTGTTTAAACTCTACTTTACAAGACTGGACGCGCTTGTATTTACCTCAAGGGGCTAAGCTGGTTAAAGCCCAAGGCTTTACTATGGAGCCTAAAGAATATCAAGAAGCTGGCTTTAGTGTGATTGATGGCTTTTTTACTCTAGAACCCTTAGGGGTGGCTAAGATCATTGTTACTTATACAGTTCCTTATGAAAATCAAGATGTTTATCAAGTAATGCTCTGGAAACAAGCTGGCATTGAACCTTTTGAAACCATGATGGAAGTAACTGGCGGACAAGAAAAAATTACCATTGATAAAGATCAAGTTTACGAAGTAGAGTTTTAACCCAATCACAAACCAATTGGCCAAAAAACTGTTAATTGTTTTAAATTAATGACTAAAAAACAGCTGCTACTCAATGCTATTGTGTTAAAAAGGACCAATACTGGTGAAACCGACCGCGTGGTTACTTTATTAACTCAAGAACAAGGCAAAGTGATTTGCGTTGCCAAAGGAGTGCGTAAGCTTAAATCTAGCAAGCGAGCTTTTTTAGAACCTGGCAATTATATTAAAGCCTATTTAATCAAAACTAAATCTTTACCCTTACTAACGCAGGCACAACTAATCCAAGATTTTGCTCAAAGTAAAAGCAGTTTGATTCGTATTCGTAAACTAAGCCAAGTTCTAGAAATCTTAGAAAAGCTTTTTGTCAATGAAACTATTCCAGCTAATCTCTATCAAGAGTTGCTTAAATTACTCACCCATCTTAATCAGGCTCAAGTTTCTAATCGATTAATCAAAAACAAGCTAGCAGAGTTGATTGCTGCTTTAGGTTTTGTTCATCCTCAGCAAACTAAACATCAATCTATTCTTGATTATGTAGCAGAGATCAGCGAACGACCGGTTCGTAGTTTTGAGTATTTAACTGTTTCTTAAAGTAATTAGCTAGTAACAATTTTCAGATTTAAAACCAAAGATGCTTATCACAAATTTAGAAAAAGCAGTTACTTTCGTGGTATAATGACTTATAAACAAGTAAAGATCACTTCATTTCGCCTTTGGCAAGCGGCTAATTTAAAATTTTGCTGAATCATCAACTTTGGTTATTTTCAGCTAAATTAGTAAAATGAGGTTAATTAAGCGCTCTCTTAAACCAAGTTTAAGACTGAGAATGAGGGTGGAACCGCCCAAGTTGGGTCCCTCAAACTCACACCTTAAACAAAGTTTTTAGGTTATAATAACAAAGGAGCGCTTATGCCAAACCCACAACCCAGTTTAGATCAAATTACCGCTTTATGTAAACGCCGGGGTTTTATCTTTCCTACCTCAGAAATCTATGGTGGCTTACACAATTGCTATGACTATGGACCCTTGGGTGCAGTTTTATTACGCAACATTCGTAATCTTTGGTGGGATGAGTTTATTACTAAGCGTGATGACATGGTTGGGCTTGATAGCCAAATCATCCTACATCCTCAAACCTGGGTCTCTTCTGGCCATGTTACTGCCTTTACTGACCCTCTGGTAGAAGATAAAGTTACTCACAAACGTTATCGAGCAGACCATTTAATTGAAGCCTGGTTGGCTAAACATGCTGAAGAACCAAAGTGGCAAGACTTTGTTGTGGAAAACCTAGATAATGAACAAATGGCTGAGTTTATTAAAAAACACTCAATTAAAAGCCCTGAAGGCAATGAGGTTACTGAGCCAAAAGACTTTAATATTTTGTTTGAAAGTGCTATTGGGGCAGTTACTGGCGAAAAATCAAAGGTTTATTTAAGAGGCGAAACAGCTCAGGGAATCTTTACCAACTTTAAACAAGTTGTTGATTCTACTCGAGTAAAACTACCCTTTGGTATTGGACAGATTGGCAAAAGCTTTCGCAATGAGATCACTACTGGGCAGTTTACTTTTCGTACTTTAGAGTTCGAGCAGGCTGAAATTGAATACTTTTTTGATCCTGAACAACAGGATTGGCAGCAGTTATTTAAACAATGGCAAACCCAAATGTGGAAATTTGTTAATGAAACTTTAGGAGTAGACGCTGATAACTTGCGTTGGCGCCAACATACTGATCAAGAACGCAGTCATTATAGCAAAGATACTTATGATCTAGATTATCGTTATTCTTTTGGCTGGAAAGAGCTTTGGGGCATTGCTTATCGCACTAATTATGATCTCAAGCAACATAGTAAACATGCTGATCAAAACTTAGAATACATTGATCCCCAAACCAATAAAAAGTTTTTTCCTCATGCAATTGAGCCAGCAGTGGGGGTTAATCGTTTAGCCCTAATGGTGCTAACTGATGCGTATTGGCAAGATACTGCTAACAAGCGCACTGTGCTCAAACTTAAGCCTAATTTAGCACCTTATCAAGTAGCTGTGTTTCCTTTATTAAAAAACAAGCCTAAACTAGTTGAACAGGCCAAAACAGTTTATGATCACCTAAAAAACCATTTGGCAGCAACTTGGGATGAGCGCGGTAACATTGGTAAACGCTATCTTTATCAAGATGAAATCGGCACGCCGTTTTGCATCACTATTGACTTTGATACCCTGGATGATGAAAGCGTCACTGTGCGCGATCGTGACACTACTAAACAAGAACGAGTTAAGATTTCTCAACTTGAAAAATATTTTCAAACTAAGTTAGGATAATTAAGTTACTAAACTAGTTAAAGGTCTATCTTATGAAACTTAAAAACCCCAAACTTTTACTTGCTTTAACAGCAATTTTAATAGTTATTATTGGCGGTGGTCTAGCAGTTTGGAAGTTTAAAAACAAACCTAGCACTGATAGCCAAGAAGAACCTCAGAAAAAACGCATTGCTGAGCCTACCAATGTGATTCCAGTCAGCGAGCGACCTTATATTCAAATCGCGCCTTTAGCAGATGGTAGAAACTTAGTTTTATTAATAAAGCATTTAAACAAGCCTGCTACTAGCGTAGACTATGAGTTAGAATATCAAGCCGGCTCATTACTGCAAGGAGCCTTTGGCAATATTGACCTTAGCACTATGCCTGCTCAAACTCAGATTTTATTAGGCAGTTGTAGTGCTGGTGGTGCCTGTACCTATCACGAAGATGTGCAAGGTGGGACTCTGGTGACTCGCTTTCAAGGTTCAGAAAACTATGCTTTAAAATCCAACTGGCGCTATTTTGACAACCGAGCCGGTAACACTGAGTTTAGTTCTAAAGATGCGAAATTTCAACTAATTAGCAAAGATCTTGCTAATCAACGTTATTTAATCATCTTTAACACGGCTGGTTATCCAGAAGGATTAGAGGGCACAGTTGTATCTGACCCTTATTCTTTGGCAGTTTCTAGCAACTTAACTGGCAGTGCTCAGCTAACCATGCGTGCTAATGAAGAAGGGGAGCTCAAGATCATGGGTTGGGATGGAGAAGCATGGCAAGAGTTTACAGGTGAAGTTGATGGTAAAATGATCGAGGCTGAAGTGGAGTTGATGGAGCTATATGTGGTGGTGAAATAGCGAACAATTTAATAAAAAACTCTTCATTTTATAAAAAATTGCACTGTGCATTCTTTTGTTTTAGCCTGTCAAGCTTCTTGAAAAACTTTTTAATTACAAAAACTGCTTAAAAAAACTAAGCAGATTTACCGCAAAAAGCTTTGAATCTCTTGTTGGCTTGTAAATAGGCTTAAACTAATAGGCATGAAATGCTAATAAAGCAAAATCTTAGTAACTCTCCTTAATTTTTAAGCTGATTTCTCTTAAACCCGAAACTGGTTTCGTCTTGCAAACCAGTTTTTTTTCATGCATAGTAAAAGCTAGTGGTAAAAAGTGGTAAATTAACAATATAACTATGTTTATAGGTAAATACTACCACAAGCTCGAAGCTAAAGGTCGGTTATCTTTGCCTAAAAAATTTCGTGATCAAGCCAGTGATTGGGTGATCACTAGAGGATTAGATGGCTGTTTATTTATCTTTACCACTGTTGATTTAAAAGATCAAATCAGAGACTTAACTAGTCGCACCTTGACAAAAAAAGCTCATCGAGACCTGGCTCGAATCATGGCTAATGAGGCTACTGTGATCAAGCCAGACAACAACGGTCGAGTACAGCTGCCCGAGTACTTGATTAAATTTGCTCAACTTAACAAAGAAATCGTAGTAGTAGGAAGCTACAATCGTTTAGAAATCTGGAATCAACAGCGTTATCACCAATATGTTGATCAACTAGAAAAACAGGCTGAAGCAATTGCTGAAACTATTCATGAGTAACCTAACAGCTTTACACCAACCAGTTTTGCTTGAACAAGCTCTAACTTGGCTAAAAATACAGCCCCAACAATATTATGTTGATGCTACTTTTGGCCGTGGCGGTCATACCCGAGCAATGCTGCAAAAAGGAGCTAAAGTAATCGCTTTTGACTTTGACCAACAAGCTATTGAATATGGCCAAAAACAGTTTGCTAAAGAGCTCACAACTCAACAATTAATCTTGATTCAAGCCAACTTTATCAAGTTAGCTCAAGAACTTAGCAAGCTTCAACCACCAGTCAAACAAATAGCAGGTATTTTATTTGATTTTGGCACTACTGTAGATCAACTTAAAGATCCTGAGCGTGGTTTTAGTTTTGACACTGCTCAAGCTAATTTAGATATGCGCATGGATCAAACTCTTAATGTAAAAGCTCAAGATTTACTTAAGGTGATGACTACTAAGCAGCTAACTAAAGTTTTTCAAGAATATGGTGGGGAAAACCAGGCTAGTAAAATTGCCAAAGCTATTGATCAAGCCAGAAAAAACCAAGATTTTCATCAGCTAGAAACTGTTGGTGGTTTAGTAAAACTCATCTTAGCTCACAAAAAACCCCATCGCGGAAAACTACATCCAGCTACTAAAGTTTTTCAGGCTTTACGCATTGCTGTTAATGATGAGCTGCACAATATTCGTCAAGCTTTACCTCAGGCTTTAGCCTTGCTTAAAAAGCAGAGCAGAATAGTAACTATTGCTTTTCACGAAGGTGAAGACCGCATTGTGAAAAAAACCTTTAAAAACTGGCAGCGGCAAGAACAGGGCAAGATCTTAACTAAAAAAGTTGTTAAACCAACTGCATTACAAATTAATCAAAATCCTAGAGCTCGCAGTGCTAAACTGCGCGCCTTTGAAAAAAAATAACATGAAAAAGCTCACTCTTATTTATTATTTAGCAATAATGATGTTATTGGTTGGTCAAGCTGTTTATACTGTTTATCAACTTACTCAACTAACTAGCTATGGTCGTCAAGTAGCTGAGCTACAACAAACTCAGCAACAACTTTTAACTCAACAAAGTCAACTAGAGCAACAACTAGCTCAACAGCTTTCGTTAACTCACCAAACTAATTCTGAGGCAGTAAAAGGTTATCAGCCAATTACCAACCTTGTTAGCATTAATACTGCTCAAGAACTTGCATCACGATGACAAAGCCTCGTTTTTTATTGCGAGCCAAAACCACTATTTGGCTAATCTACTTAGGATTTTTTTTAGTAGCCTTAAGACTGTTTTACTGGCAAGTCATTCAGGGAGATAAGCTCACTACTCAGGCCTATGAACAAAGCCAGCGACAAATCACTCATCAAGGCCAACGCGGCAAGATTTACACTGCTGATGGCCATTTATTAGTTGGCAATGCCCAAGCTTATAAATTAATCATTGCCAAAGATCGTTTGGAGCTACCTCATTCAGAATTAATCAATCAACTTGCTCCGATTTTAGTCACTGACCCTAATCTTGATTTAGCCACTGCTGGTGCTGAACTTCAGCCTGAGCAACTAGCTAATTTTAAAGATCAACTTCAGCAACGTTTGCAAACAAAAAAAAACTGGTTGGTTTTAACTCCTAGGGTAAGTCAACATACCAAAAACCAGCTTGATCAACTTGAAGTACAAAGCTTGCAGTTTGCTAGTGAAAACATTCGTTATTATCCAGAAGCTTCTATGGCTGCTCATGTTTTAGG
>WJLO01000104.1 GCA_014728425.1 Minisyncoccota bacterium
ACCCAAACAACCTTTGTGCTCAAACACACAACTATTGCGATACAACAACTCTCCTTGATAATCGCGAATCTCTAAAAAAGGATTTAGCTTGACAGTTTCTCCCAAATTGGCAAAAGTACTGTAGGCAGTAGCCATATCAGTCATTAACACCTCGCCCCCTCCTAAAGTTAATGACAAACCAAATCTATTACGATCTTGCCAAGTAGTAATCCCCATGGCCTCGGCTTTGTCAATCAGATTATTAACACCCACTTCTGCCAAAGTCTTAACTGCAGGCACATTATAAGAGGAAGCTAAGGCCTCTCGCAAAGTCACTCGGCCATGAAACTTCCCATCATAATTCTGCGGACTATAAGGTGGACTGCCAGCCAAATGATAGGTAATGGGTGAATCCTGAATAATGCTGGCAGGATTCTTGCCTTGCTCTAAAGCCACTGCATAAGTAAGTGGCTTGATTGAAGAGCCTGGTTGCCGCGGCCGAATAGTGACATTAACTTGACCGTCATGAGCAAAATCAAAATAATCTTTGCTACCAATCATCACCAAAATTTCCCCAGTCTGCGGATTGGTAACCAAAGCAGCGCCGTTACTAACTCGCAAGCGCTGTAGTTCATTGATTTCGTCAGTTACTAACTGTTGAGCCTGATCTTGTAGCTCCAGATCTAAAGTGGTACGGATCTCCAAACCGCCTTCATATAATAATTCTTCAGAATATTTTTCTGCCAATAGCTTTTTAACATACATAACAAAATGTGGAGCTTTAATGTCAATAGTGTCCTGGCGAAACTCTAAAGGCTGCTGTTTAGCTTGTTCAGCTTCAGCCAAGGTAATATAACCATCTTCAACCATTCGTCGTAAAACCTCTTCTTGTCGAGCATAAGCTAACTCTGGAGTAGGACCAAATGGCGAATACAAGCTTGGAGCTTGAGGCAACCCAGCTAACAAAGCAGACTCAGCAAGATTAAGCTCTACAGCTGGTTTATTAAAATAACGCCAGGCGGCTTCTTCAATTCCATAAGTTGAACCACCATAAGCTACTTGATTAAGATACATTTCCAAAATCTCTTCCTTGCTATAAGTACCCTCTACCAACACTGACACAATGATCTCTCGCAGTTTACGCTGAATAGTTCTTTCTGGGGTTAACAACCTGTTTTTAACCAGCTGCTGGGTAATAGTAGAACCGCCCTGCATAATTTCTTCACCCTTGATGTTAGCCATTAAAGCCCGAGTTATCCCTCGTACAGAAAAACCATGATGTAAATAAAAATCTTTATCCTCAATTGCTACAGTGGCATTAATCAGGTGCGGTGAAACTTGGCTTAAAGGTACTAAAGTGCGATTTTCATCTTTATAAATTCTAAATAATAACTGGCCGTGTCGATCTAAAATTCTGGTGGTTACAGCTTGTTTTTTAGTAATTAAATCTTGAGGCAAGGGCAAGTCTTTAAAAACATACTGATAGCTACCCCAGGCTGTTAAAATAATCAACACTGTAGTAATCAACGATAATAAAGCCCGACGATGACGCACTAACCGAGCAATTAATTGTTGGCGAACCAACTGACGAGTCTGGCGCTGATATTGGCGTGCTTTTTTTTGCGAACGTTGCCGAGTACGCTGCCAATTCTTACTCATCCTTTTTAACTGCCGCTTGAGCTGATGAGTAGTCTTTTTTAGCCATCGCCAGGTGCGAACTAACCAAGGAGTCCTTGGCCGACCCCGGCCACGTTTAAAACCTAGCCTTTTTAACCAAGTTTTTTTACTAGAAGACCAGGCTTTAAGCTGAGCTACCCCATGTTTTTTAAGCTGCTTTAATGACCATTGTCGATAAAAATCAGCCATTGGTGACTTTAGTTTAAGCAAATAATCAGAGCTTTTCTGACGCAAACGTTTTTTATGACGCTGATAAACTTGCTGAAGTTGAGCAATAAAATTTTGCCAATCTTGCTGAAGCTGTGGCCAAAAATCTTGCCACTGCCAACCTTGATTAAAAATCACTCCGGTTTTTTTCTTGATCTTAATGGTTTTGTTGAGTTTTTGAGGAGCTTTGCTTGAGTCTGACCAAAGTAACTGCTGCTGCCATCTTTTTAAAAAACTCGCCACCCTTATAACTAAAGACTCTGGTTTTACCTGTGAGTGTAATTGCTTACCAGTAGTTAACAGATCTTGAACTAAGTTATTTAGCCAAGCTAGCAAACTTGAAGCTAAGGATCTTAGCTGGTAAATAAAATCTAGCGCTGGTGAAGTTAAAGTAGTTAGCTGCTTGCTAAATCTTAATAACGTTAACTTTAACGTCCTAATAATTTGTTTACTTTGCTGATCAAACTGAGCTACTAAGCTTTGAAAACCAGCCGTCCACCTTTGATAAGTTTGTTGAACCCATTTTTTGTAATACTTAGATAGGTTAATTTGAGATTTAGAGATATTTTGATCGACAATACTAAGCCGTTTTTTTGAGGCTTTTTTTAATCTTTTGAGATATTTTGAATAGTTTTTGCAAATTATAAGCTGCTTAATCTTTTTCACTACCGAATGATATCACAAAATCCTATAAAAAACAAAGGAAGGTTGTTAAAATTAACCCTAACCATCAAAGTTTATTCTGCTTAATTACCAATGTTGCTATCTAAATTATTAAAAACAGCTCCAAAACCTTAGTTAATACTTGACCCTGCCAGTAAAACCCCTTTGTACTAACTAGCTTTAAATCGGGCAAGCGCCGCTCTCACATTGCAAGTGCTCCATATCAATATCTTCAATCACACCTTCATCATCAGTAATCTCATTAATCACCTTCATAAACTCACTAATAGTAATGGCTTCTTCAGGTTGATATTCATAAGCAGTGCTATCAACTCGAGGCATTAAGCTGCAGGTTCTTACCTGAGGTTGATATTTGCGTACAATATGAGCAAATTTACGATAATTAACCTTTTTGGGATCATACTTAAGAGTATAAGAAATCTGGTTGCCAGTATCTGGCTCTAGTGGCTGACCATCTTTATCTATCCCTCTAATCCAGTATTTTTCCAACAGCATCAACCACTGATACTGTTCTTTGGGAGTGGCTTCACTGGCAGTAACCAAATGATTGTTCATACCTAACCGACAGATTTCTGGCTGGGTAGGAAAACCCACTACTGTGGTGCCAGGATAACTTTTTAACTCCCTAACCGGATAGCCTAACTTGCCATAACGCTTAACCAGAGGATCATCACTGCGAAACTGCACCCAGCGCAGATACTCTCTCATAGCTGGTAAGTGAGCGCCTTCTGACAAGCCAAACAACTTAGAGGTAGTGCCTGCTGGTTTGATCGTGGTATTGGTATGAGGAACATTAACTCCAAGTTTTTTGGCATATTTTTCTACTTCATCAACTACAGCTCGTTTAAAACGAGAAAGGGTCAGCCAAAAATCTTGCGATTTTTCTTCATTAACTAAATCACGAAAACCATAACCAAAGGCGTTCCAAGCATATTCATGAATCCCAGTCATGCCCACACCAATCCGGTTGGTGCGCTTAACTTCGCGAGTATATAAACAGTCCATAGTGTTTACTCTCATCAAGGCCCGAGCTGCTGCACGAAAAGCTTCTTCTGCTGCCTCATTGTCTGGAGCATGATAAGGAACTACATCTGCAATTACACAATAACCACCCAGCATGTTTAAAGTAATCTCACCACAGGGGTTGGGAATCTGAGTGTAGTATTTAGCACTAGCGTGTTTAGCAATCTCTGCTAAAACCTTAGTAGTACGACGCATAGGTCGGTATTTTTTACTAGTGGCAAACTTACCATCTAAATAACCGTCAAAACCTTCATCATTTTGCACATATTTGTGTTGATTTACAAAACCAGGTTCACCAGTCATGTCAAAATATGCTGCTCTCATCATCTTGTCTAAGACCTTTTGCGAGTGCTTACTGCGTTGTTTCCAGAACTTATCATCAACTGCCACACTATTATTAGCCGACCATAAAAAACCACCTTTTTTGATCTTAATAAACTCGAAAATTCCAGGATCAGTCCAAGTTTTGGTTGCGATTCTGGCTGCTCGCCGAGCTCCACCAACCAACACACACTCAGAAAGATAATGATCAACATACATGGTTTGTTTCCAACGAGGCATACCAGCATTTTTTACAGTAGCCAAGCGTTCAATGGCTTTCATTAATGGTGCTGGACCAGAAGCTGGTCGATTTTGCATGCCTTTGATTTTTGACCCCTTGGGTCGTACTTCAGAAAAATTCACAATTAATAAATCATCTTTATATTTACGCTCAAAAGCCATGGTTTCGATTTTTTCTACTACTTGAGCCCAGCCTTCACGTGTATCTGGTACTTCAAACCAGTGAGCTTTATCATATTTGTGCCGAGCATCTTTAACGCTTTCATGCTCACCCCAACGGAAATCTGCATGATTTTCATCTAACACACAGCGAATAATAGGCATGTGGTCCCAGTCTACTACCATTAAGTCATCATCATAGGCCCGACCTACCCCAGAGCCATTGAGGAGCAAGTAAAACAGTAAAAACGAGCTAGAAGCAGTGCTGCAGTTAGTAAAAACCTCCATGTTGCGATCTGGTTGGGTTTCATCGCCATGCTGTAAATGACGACCGCTTAATAATAAAGAGGCATTGGAGATATGTTTACGCAAGATTTGGTATTCTTGTTTACGATGTTTTTTTTGTTTGGCTGGAATCAGAGAAGAGTTGCCCAAAGCCACTCGGTGAGCAACATCTTGCCAGGTTTCTAACTTACCATTGTCTTTTTGCCGCAAAATCGTTCTTTTGGCCACAGCTTCACCAAGACCACGCGCCAAACGGCGATTAGTAAACTTCATCTTTTTTTTGGGTAATTTTTTGGATGAGCTTGGTTTTTTACTAGTAGATCGAGTTTTTTTCTTCACAGTTGACTTTTTCTTTGCTGATTTTTCAGTCTGACGATCAGCCTTTTTACGAGCGGGTTTTTTGCGTTTAGCCATAAAAATTACTCCAATCTATTAATTTCTTTTTTAAAATCTGCTAAGCTATCAAAATCGCGATAAACACTAGCAAATAACAAATATGATAGTGAATCAAGTTTTTTAAGACGATTAATTGTTAAATTGCCAATCTCCCAACTCTTGACTTCCAAACTCTGTTTTTGCCGTAATTTGTTTTCTACCTCATCAATC
>WJLO01000105.1 GCA_014728425.1 Minisyncoccota bacterium
AAATAAAGGTATTGAGGAGCAGGAGCAAAAGGGAGTGACTGTTCCTAACAAGGCAGCTAGTAAATAATCAAAACCATACCAGTTTCTCTTAATTAAGATATCTCTCACTTTTTCCATGGGGAAGTAGTAGCGGGTAACTGCCATAATGTAGTTAATAACAATTAACAGCAGGCCAATTTTGATAATGTCAAAGACAAAAAAGTTGAGTCCGTTACCCACGTACGAGCCTTCAGCAATGCCTAGCCAATTGTATGTGACTAAATCGGCAAACTGTTGAATAGGCGCAAAGATGCTCATAGATTATTTTTCATCTGTAAATTTGTTAATGCTTTGTTTAATTTTTTCTAAATCTGCAGTGAAGCCCACCATGGCAATTTTGTCATTAACAGCTAAAACTGGGCTACTCATAGCTCCTAGTTCAATAAGCTTACTTGTTCCCTCAGCTCCAGTAAGATATTCAACTTTTTCTTTTAAGCCCATTTCTTGAACCGCCTGACAAACTGCATTATTGAACTTGGCGCAAGTTTTGCAACCTGATCCCAGTACTTGAATTTTCATAAAACTCCTTTCATAAAGAAAAGATACTATTAGTAAGCTTTTGACCTTTTTTTGTTAGTGAATAAAAAACTTGGCGACCATCTTTTCTATTGGTAATTAATCCTGCTTTTTTAAGATCAGAGAGATGATGAGATGCCAAGCTTTGCGAGATGTTGTAGTGCTCAAGTATTTCGCAAACACAATGCTCACCTTGTTGTAACAAGCATAAGAGTTTCAGGCGATTTTCTTCACCTACTAGTTTTAATAAATGAGATAAATCAGAGACTTGCTTGAATTTAGAGGTATTGGGTTGGCAACATTTATATGAATTCATATTCATATAATATATCAAAATATTTTTATTTCAAGCCAAAAACAGAAATTTTACAATTTGCCAGATATAAACTAAAACAGCGGTGTTGTTAGATAGTATTCTGTTCTACAGAGAGATAAGGTCTTTGCTTGACCCTCACAGCATTAACAAACAATTGTAATAAGAAACTGCAGTAAGAAATCGTTAGAAACTGACAGAGTCTTTTGTTTTGGTTTTTTTATGTTATACTAACCAGCATGCCAAAGAAAAAATCATCTTCCAAATCCACTGCCAAAAAAACTAAAAAGACTGCTAAACGCAAAACTAGCAGTAAAGCTAGTAAAAAGAGCACTAAAGCTCAAGCTAAAAAACGTCGTTCTCAAAAAAAATCTTCAAAAAAACAAGCCAAAAAAAGCACCAATATGGCTTTAGCTCAAGGATTAAAAAATCTGCAAAATCAAACCAGCTCTGGTTTTAAACCTAACAAAACTTTGTGGATTATTACTGGCATGGTAGTGTTGATTTTATTAGCCTATTTGCTAAGAGGCTGGTTTGTGGTGGCTTTAGTTAATAACAAGCCAATCACTAGATGGTCTGTTTTAAGTCGTTTAGAAAAACAAGCTGGTAAGCAAACTTTGGAATCAATTATTACTGAAGAATTGATTTGGCAGCAAGCTCAAGAGTTAGGAATTGATGTTTCTCAGGAAGAGCTTGATGCAGAACTTAATACTTTGACAGAAAACCTGCAAGCTCAGGGACAAGATTTAGAAAGCTTGTTAAAGCTGCAAGGCATGACTCGCCAGGACTTAGAGAAACAGATTAAGTTGCAAAAAACCATTGAAAAGATTTTAGCTGACCGCGTGCAAGTAACTGATGAAGAGGTTGAGCAGTACATTGAGGAAAACCAAGAGTTTTTACCAGAAGATCAAGAGCCAGAGCAGATCAAAGAGCAAGTTAGAAATCAGCTTAAACAGCAAAAAGCAGCTCAAGAGTTTCAAAACTGGCTACAAGGGGTTAAAGATCAAGCTCAAATTCGCTACTTGTTTGATTATTAATTTGCAAACCAGTAGGCGTGATGCTGCCTACTTTTTCTATTCTCACAGGTTGATTTAGCTAATTTAATGATTAAGTGATTGATTTTGCTCAGCAAGATTGTTTTTGCTAAAGTGCAAAAAACATCAGTTTTAGTGCAGTTTGCTTTGCTAATAATTAATATGCAGGTAATAACTGTCAAAACCATCATCCTGATGTTTGACACGAACGTAACGCAATAACCCTCCTCCACAGGGAATACTTCCTCGATATAAAGTCCCTGACTTTACTGCTTTAACAGTGTAGTTTCCACCACTTTTGCTGACCATGTCCATACCACTATGAGGCTGACCGCCATAATAACGCTTGACTCTGGCATAATAAGTCATGCCATAACCCTGAGTGATTAAGGCAGGGTCATTAACTGGCCAGTCCCAGTCACCACTAAAGCCAAAACTAGCATCAGGTTGGTTTTGCCAGTTGATAGACACTGGTTTTAAATAACCAGCTGGATCACGATGAGCCCCGTCTTTAACCACTTCAAAATGCAAGTGAGTACCAGTAGAGCAAGCTGAAGCTCCGGCAATAATACTAGCAATGGTTTCTCCTTTTTCTACCTCACCTACCTTGGCTTCTTCTCCTTGTCCAGCAATAATAGACTGAATAGCTTTAACCTCAGCTAAAGTTTTAGCTAACTCTTGTTGATAACGGGCCTCGTTGTTTTTGGTTTCGGCTAATAAATATTCTTGTTCTGCTCGTTGTTGAGTAAGTTGGTTTTGTTGACTTTGTAATAGATTTTTTTTCTCTTCTAATTCTTGCTGCTTTTGTTCTTTAAGGGTTTTTTGTTCATCATAACTATAACGTTGATGCTCAGCCTGCTGCATGGCATTAGCAGTTTGATGTTGAGCAATCTTTAAATATTTGTAATTAGTAACTAGCTCAGTCATTGAGTCACTAGCTAGCAATTTCAAACTAGGCATTAATCGAGTTTGTTTATAATGAGCCTGAATCCGTTCAATCAAGATATTACTTAATCTATCTAAAGATAAACTCAAGCCAGCAATACGGTTGGTTAGTTCTTCAATATCTTTTTCTAAAGTATTGATCTCAGCTTTAGTTTGCTCGATTTGTAGTTGCTGAACACTAATTTGACCATTAAGAATGTTAATGGTGTTGTTTAGGGTGATTGCTTCCTGCTGAGCTTCATCGATTTTATGTTCCCAACAGCTTTTTTTATTTTTAATACAATCCAAATATTGATTTTCATCTTGATGGTCGCGAGAACATTCGATTTTAGCGCAGTCTTCTGCCTGGGCTAAATTAGGAGTTAGTAGGAGCAAGGGGCTGGCTGCTAAAAGGGTTAGCAGGAGTAACTTTAAATATTTCATGTTATATTTTGAGATTTATTTATGTAACATTTTAGTGGTTGCTAACAAGCTTGCTAGGGAGCCTAAAACAATGCCCACTAAAGTACCAATAGCTAGTTGCAGGCCTAGGACTTCTGCCGGCACTGGCAAAGTAATGATGTTCCCCACAAAGTCACGAATCATGGGAGTGAGGTAAAGTAATAGTAGATACATGCCTAGAAAACCAATCAAAGAGCCAAGTATTCCGTAAATTATGCCCTCTAGTAAAAACGGACTAACAATATAGCCGCTAGAAGCACCAATAATTTTCATGATCGAGATGGCTCGTTTTTTATGGACCATCTTCATGCCAATAATAATCATCATTACTAAAAATGATATTGCAGCTAGCACAGCAGTACTGGTTAGGCCAATTATTCTAATAGACTGGCTCCATTGATATAGATCATCAATGATGTCTTTTTGATAAACTGCTTCTTCAATGTTGTTGTCCTGATTAAGATCATTTTTGATTTGTTCTAAGGCATCAATTTTAGTAGCAGAAAGCTCAATGCTGGCTGGCAGGATATCAGCAGTGACCAGTTCCAATAATAAAGGATTGTCTTTATTGCTTTGTTGGTAAATAGTTAAGGCCTCTTGCTTAGTAATGGTTTTTACATCTTTAACATAAGGTTTTTGTTGCATAGTCTGCCTGAGCTGGTCAATCTCTTGAGCCTTAGCATTAAGTTTAAAAAAACCAATTACTTGCGGGCTAGTTTCAAAAAACTCTAAAACTTGATTAGCTCCTAACAAAGCCAAGGAAAAACTATAACCTACAAAAAAAGTAATAGTGATCACGAACACAGCTAATAGGCTTTGATAAGGCGAACGGCGGATATTAATAAGCGCATTGTTTAAGGTTTTCATAGTTCTTCTACTTTCACAGCAACTTTGGTAGGCTTGTCAGTGGTTGATTTTGGTGTTGAGTTTTTGGTTTTTGATTGAGAGTCTGTGGCCGACTTTTTGGTCTTAGTAGTGGTTTTTTTGTTTGCTGATTGTTGATCCTGATCGTTAGCTTTAACATTAGCAGGTTTTTGAGTGCGGAACAACTTGGTTAATTGAGTTAATTTTTGTCCGATTCTAGTTTTTTTATCCTTTTTGTTTTTTTTATCTGAATTTTTAGCATCGGCATCATCTTGATCTACTGAAGTTTTTTTGCTGCTAGTTTTACTACTTGTCTTGCTTTTACTAGAAGAAGGTTTTTGATCAGAGTTATCTTGATCATCACTAGCAGTATAAGTGGTTTTGAGCTTTTTAGGGTCAGTGTCTGTCACTAGCTCGCCTTGATCAAGATTCAGAGTACGGGTTTTTTTGAGTAAATCTAGCACCACTGCATCATGAGTGGCCAACAATACAGTAGTACCTAGCTCATTGATTTTTTTCAACAGTTTAATAATATGATTACTGGTTTGTGGATCAAGATTGCCAGTAGGTTCATCTGCAAAAATTACTTTAGGGGCAGTAGCTAAGGCTCGAGCAATACTAACTCGTTGAGCTTCGCCGCCAGAAAGTTGACTAGGAAAAACCAAAGCATGGTCTGCTAACTCTACTAACTGAAGCAGGTCAGTTACTCGCGACTCGATTTCCGATTGTTTTTGCCCCATGATTTGCAGCGGTAGAGCAATGTTTTCCCAAACATTAAGTTCATCTAATAGTTTGTAATCTTGAAAAACTACTCCAATCTCACGACGGAGTTTTGCTAGTTGACGATAGCTTGTTAAAGATTGATCTTTGAAAAAGATCTCACCAGCGCTGGGTTGGTGTTCTTTAATTAAAAGTTTCATTAAAGTGGTTTTACCACTGCCAGAGGGGCCAGTAATTAAGGTGAGTTCACCAGGTTCGATCAAAAAACTAACATCTTTAACAGCTACAGTGCCATTACCAAATTCTTTAGTGACAGTTTTAAAAGTAATCATATTTTACTTAAGCTATCTAACAGATTATTAAACCCTGAGCATTGATCAAACTTATTGTTGATTGTGTAGTTGATTTACTAAAAATCAATTAGGTTTATTAATCAAGCTAGTTGCTTATATATTTAAACATGCTTTATAGCTGGTATTCAATATGGAATACTTGATCACACCTGCTGCTGACAAGCAGCTGTAATTTATAGTATGATAATGCTATTATGAAAAAACTTTACCTTAACAAACATCAGCAGCCAGCTGATGCAGCTGATCAAATAACAATTGACGAATCAGCTCAAATCAGTCAGAATCAAAACTCTGATCAGGTTATTAATGAATTTGCTCAAAAGAAAGCTCCTATGAAAGTGAAAAAATCTCCACAAGTAATTTTAATTGGTGTGGGTGTCCTAGCTATTTTAGCAGGCATTGCTACTGGTTATGGTGGCTATAAACTAAGATCAAGTGGAGGCAGTGGCTCTGGTCCTGCTCCAATGCAGCAGGTTGCTGAAGAAGGCAAAGTTAAGGCCGGTGATGTTTTTGGAGTACAAGATGAAGAAACTTTTAAAGACCGAGCTGAAGGTTATTTAGAAAAAGGTGGGGTTGATGGTGAGGGATCGCACAAACTGCTTCGTCCCGGCGGTGACAGTCAAACTGTATATTTAACTTCTTCAGTAACTGATCTAGATAAGTTTGCTGGTATGGAGGTTAAGATTTGGGGAGAAACTTTTAAAGCACAAAAAGCTGGCTGGTTAATGGATGTGGGTCGAGTAGAGGTGATTAATCCTCAAGGTGAAGCTCCAATGGAAGAGTGATTTTTTGAGCAGTTGATTTAAACTACTGCTTAACTAAGCTTGATAGCGGCCATGATAAATTGGTCTAACTCGCCATCTAACACTGCTTGAGTATCACTGGTTTCTACTTGAGTTCGAGTATCTTTGACTAATTGATAAGGATGTAGGATGTAGTTGCGAATTTGTCTTCCCCAGCTAGCATGATGGTGTTTGCCCTTAGCTTGCTGGATTTCTTGTTGCTGTTTTTTTTCTTCTTGCTGGGCTAGTTTAGCTTTAAGAATCTTTAGAGCTTGTTCTTTGTTTTGTACTTGGCTGCGTTCTTCTCGACATTTAACTACAATCCCGGTAGGCTCATGAGTTAACTCTACAGCACTATTAACCTTGTTGACATGCTGACCACCAGCCCCACCAGCTCTGGTAAAATGCCAAGATAGCTCATCTGGCTTAATCTTGATGTCAGTATCGTTTTCAATGATTGGTAAAACTTCTACTAAGGCAAAAGAAGTTTGTCTTAAGTTATCAGCATTAAAAGGACTTAAGCGCACTAGCCGATGAGTGCCCTGCTCCCCTTTTAAATAGCCATACGCATAGGGCGCAGTTACTTCATAAGTAGCATTTTTAATACCGGCTTCCTCACCACGAGATTCTGCAATAAAGCGATACTGCCAGCCTTTATTTTCAAAATATTTAAGATACATGCGGCTGAGCATCTCCGCCCAATCCATGGCTTCAGTGCCGCCTTGACCAGCATGAATGGAGAAAATGGCATGATAAGCATCATATTTACCACTTAAATATTGCTGTAATTCTAATTGTTTGACTAGCTTTTGAAGTTTTTTAATGGTTTGCTTAATCTCTGTTTGCAATTCTTGAGCGTGTTCTTGATTTTCTCTAAGTTCACTAAAGGCTTGAATGTCAGCAATAAATTGCTGTAGTTGATTAAACTGACTAAGATCGTTTTGTAGCCAAGCAATTTGCTGCATGATGTTTTGGGCGTTTTCTTGATCCCAGAATTGCGGTTGAGCTGATTGTTGTTGCAGCTGTTTAAGCTGCTGTTTTTTTTTAGTTAGCTTAGCCCTGGCAACTAAATCCTGAGCCTTACCAAGGAGTTGCTTGAGTTGTTCTTGATTAATAGGCATAGTTATTCTGAGTTTTAATTTGATGTTATTTGAGATAAAAAGTTATATAATATTGCAATAAAGACTTTGGTTTAAATTTTGTTATATATTTTATACCTTATAGCATTAATGCACCAGCAGGGTTAGTTTAAATGTTACTTACTAGACTTAACTGAATAATATGCCAAAAACAGAAGCCGGATCAGGAATTTTCACTCCTGATCAACAAACAGCTATGAAAACTTATACTCAAGCACTTCGTAAATCATTACCTCCAGACTTGTTGGAAGTAGCCGCCAGCATAGTGGCAACAGAATTACGAGATCCAGAGACTGCTACTGTTTTTGCCATGGGAGGTAGCCCTTTAACCGAAGCACAAAGAGCAAGAATTATTGAGCTAGCAAAGACAAATCCCTCTATGAAGGCAAGACAGATAGCTGCAGAACTTGGAGTACATGTTAACACTGTTTATAAGGTTTTAAAACCGCTTGGTTTAACAAGGCCTAGGGGGCGGCCACCTGCATTGAGTGAAAAGCAAGTCCAAGAGGCAATAGCATTATATGGAGAAGGC
>WJLO01000106.1 GCA_014728425.1 Minisyncoccota bacterium
CCCCAAAAGAATATTAAAAAAGGGTTGATAAATAAAAGTGATAAACAAACGACTGATGAACATATTTGTACTAATTTTAACAAAACTGGGAAAAATTAATTAACTCTTCATTCTCTTTCTGCCATAAAGCAAGCTTCGCACTAAATTAATAGCATCTCTAAGATTGATCATTAACTGAGTGGCCATTTTCATACCTTCCCGATCCAACTCAATCCCGTTCATAACTAACATTGAATCATCCATAAAACTGGCTAGCAGCTGGTTAATCATTTCTTCATGCTGGTCTAACCACTGATAGCGTGTTTTTTTATCCATCAGGCTCACTTCCTGCAGCTGATGATTGATCTGTAAGATCTCTCTAGTTTTGAGATAAAGAGCAAACTTGACTGCTGCTGGTGAGTCATGGTGGTTGGGGTTAAGTGTGACTTGATTGTTAATACTGATTGACATCAACTATATTATACCACTAATACCAACCTCGCCAGATTAAACCTCAAACCAGGATAAGTAAATTTCTAGCCTTGATTTATAATACTCCTACATGCAAACAATCAAACTAACTTCAAACAACCATCAACAAGTGCTTGATCAAGCTGTAGCAGCATTACAAAAAGGCGAGCTGGTGATTTACCCGACCGAAACGATTTATGGTTTAGGAGTAGTGGCAACTGACCCTGCAGCAGTCAACAAACTGCTGCAATATAAATCACGCCGGGAAGGCAAACCACTCTCGATTGCAGTGAGCAATCCAGACATGGCCGCCAAATATGTAATGATTAATGATCAAGCCAAAAAACTTTACCAGCGTTTTTTACCTGGACCAATTACAGTAATCTCACAAGGTAAAAACAAAGCTGCTCCAGGAGTTGAGTCTGAGTTTGGCACCTTGGGCATACGCATACCTGATTATCAATTAATTAGAGCTGTTGTTAAAAAACTTGGTAAACCCATCACCGCCACCTCGGCCAATGCTTCTGGGAAAAAACGTCCTTACACCATTAATGACATCCTTGATCATCTCTCTAACAAACAAAAAAAACTACTAGGCCTGATTATTGACGCTGGCAAGCTTCCACCCAACCAGCCCTCTACAGTAATTGACACTACTTTATCTACGCCAGTGGTGCTGCGTGAGGGACAACTATCAACCTCATCAAAATCAACCACCAAGCTGCCATCTGCTCAGCTCATTTCTCACTCAGAACAAGAAACTCAACAAATTGCTGGCAAACTCATGCTCAAAAACTGGGAAAAGCTCAAAAAGCAAGGTTTGGTAATTGGCCTAGATGGCCCGCTAGGAGCAGGCAAAACCATTTTTGCCAAAGGTGTAGCCAAGTTTCTCCACATTAAAGAAACCATTACCTCGCCAACTTATAGCTATCTGAATGAATATGACTACCAGCGCGGCCAAACCAGTGGTAAATTTTATCACCTTGATGCCTGGAAACTACAAGATCCTGCTGTAATTGACAAACTACAACTTAACAAACTTGTTCAACCAAAAAATATTCTAGTAGTTGAGTGGTGGGAACAAATAAAATCATCTTTACCTCATAAGCAGCCATTACAAGTCTCAATCACAGAGTCTAAACTCGATCATCCTAGAATCCTTAAAATCGCCCAAACGAACTGACCACGACTAAATGGAGAGACAACGCTTTGGCTATTTAAGAATGCGAAGCAGGCCATATGGACAAAGTGACTTATAATGTAGAACGAGCTATTACACTATGACCAAAAAACTTTCTCCTATCCTCGCTATTGACACTTCTTGTGATGAAACCTCAACAGCAGTAACTGTAGGCACTACTGTTTTGGCCAATATTATTGCTTCACAAACCCAGCTTCATGCCCCTTATGGTGGGGTTTACCCTACCATTGCCAAACAGGCTCATCAGGAAAACATTGATCAAACTATTCAAGTAGCCTTAAAAAGAGCACAACTATCCTGGTCAGCTATCCAAGCCATTGCTGTGACCCAAGGACCAGGATTAGCTCCAGCCTTAGAAGTAGGCATTGCCAGAGCCAAACAATTAACCACCCAATATCAAAAGCCATTGATTGCTGTTAATCATCTTGAGGGACATTTAGTTTCGATCTTCGCTCAACCACGACCCCAAAACTGGCGCCAACTTAGCGCCCAACAACGACTGGATCGAGAAAATCATTATTTAGCAACATTTTCTTTTCCTGCCCTAGGCTTGATTGTTTCTGGAGGACATACTGAGTTTATTCTAATTAACCAACTTGGCCAATATCAAGTGCTTGGCCAAACCATTGATGATGCAGCTGGTGAGTGCCTAGATAAAGTTGGCCGGATGCTTAACCTAGGCTATCCAGCTGGTCCAGTAATTGAACAGTTTGCTAAAAAAGGTGATGCAACTGCTTTTGAGTTTCCTTTGCCCATGACTACTAGTGATGATTTTAATCTCAGTTTTTCTGGTTTAAAAACCTATGCCCGAAACTTAATCACTAAACTAGAAACAGCAAATCAACTTGACCAACAAGCTGTTTATAACTTTGCTGCGTCATTCCAAAAAGCGGTGTTTAGGCATATTTGCTACAAATTGAACAAAATTCTTAAAGAGCAAAAGTGGCAAACCAACTCACCTAAACAACCCAAAACTTTAGCAAAGCCAAGCCAAAACAACCAACAGCTTTGGTTAGGCGGTGGGGTTGCTGCCAACCTTAAGCTTAGGCAAATGTTGCGCGCCACTCTTAAACCCTATAAACTTAAACTACAGACACCATATAACAAAAAACTATGTATGGATAATGCAGCCATGATTGGTATTGCAGCCGGCTTTACTCTTCAGCGGGGCAAGGTGGTAAAAGCGATTGAAAAACTGCAACGGCGACCGCGCTACAATTTATAAACACAATTATAAAAAAGCCTTTGTCTTAATCAACACCTAAAAAAAGTGAGTACTTAAATAAATGAAGCTTGACAAGCTGTTAACATAATTTTAAATTAAACATATAATGTGTCCACCAACAACTGAACAAGGCATAAACGCACTTCAACAAAAAATAAGGAGAAATGAAGCTGATCTAATAGACTCAGCATTAATTTCGCCTCTTGAGGATGTTGTTGACCACCTTCAAAATAATCACCCACCCCAGATCACAGCAGCAGAAATCACCGCAATAACTAGTAGAGGAGGAGATTCTCTTCAACAAATACTCAATTGCTTAATAGAACACAGGGTGTTAAGCTCAAGTGGTGGAGGAATGTATCAGGTTAATTATGGACCAACTACAGAGCCCGCTTGGGGGACATCAGCAGGTCAAGAACCTTCAAACCCTGTCATGGTGATACGAAAAGATGATGGGCAAGGAGAACGGAAAGCAAGGCAAAAGCAATCAAAAGAGTCAAAGACATCTCCTTTAGGACTAACATCTACAGTCGCTACTGAACAAGGACCAAGGTCGTATCAAGAAGATGCTTATTTACCTTTACAAGAATTAATGAAAGGTTATGGTGTATTTCTTGCAGGTGTTTTTGATGGTCATGGTGGTGCACAAGTGGCAAATTTTGTTAGTCGCAACTTACCCACAGTTTTAACTCAAATTATAAGACAACAGTTTGATAAAGGAAAATCATATATCGAGTTAATGCGTGAAGCTTTTGCAAAAATGGAACAACTAGTTATAGCAGAAGTACCATGTGAGCAAACAGGCTCCACTGCTGGTGCCGTCTTAATAGTCAATCGGCCTGACCAGGCGCCAACGCTAGTTCATGCTAATCTTGCAGATGCCGAAATCGTAGTTTGCCATGACGGTAAAGCGAGAGTATTGTCCCAATACCAAAAACTTAAGCAACCTATTACCATGCACATCGGTCATGGTAAGCAGGTGAAGACCGCTCAAATCAATATTAATGAGGCATTTGGTAATTTTGATTACAAACAACAAAAATTAGTGTCAGCAGTACCTTATGTGGGTGAGTATAGATTATCCCCTCGAGACGAGTTCGCTATTATTGCCTCTGATGGTTTATGGAACTTTGTTACTCATCAAGAAGCAGTTGCCTTAGTAAAACACACCCCTCCAGATCAAGCTGCTGAGGCTTTAAAAAATTTTGCTTTACAAAGAATGTGGGATAAAGCACAAAAGCTCTTTAAAGAAACAAGAAGCAAACCTGAACATAGATTTTATCCTCTACAGTCAGCAGTCGAAGTCTATCGAGAAATCGGCGACAATGTTACCGCACAAGTTATCAATCTAAATCATTCAAACAATTAGTAGTTCATTAAATCTAAGATAATTAATTAGTCCATTACTCTTTGATCTCCTCATTTCCCCTCCATGTTACAATAAGAACACCAATGCCAACTCTTAAAGCAGCCCCGGTTATTGGCCTGCCACAACTTACGGGTTGGTCTCAAGTAGCTACTAACTCTACCGCCAACTTGGTTTGTGCTTTTAGTGTTCAAGGAGAAAACGCTAATAATCTCGGGCGAGATCTTAGTGACTATCTAGCCAGTGCTCAGCCTAAATCTGCTAGTCAGCTTCATCAATTAGTACTTGATTTACAGGCACAAATGCGCACTGCTCAAGCCAAACTTCAACTGGCTATTGCCTTAGTTTTAGAACGCCAGATGATCTTGGCTACTTTTAATGGTCAAATTTTACTCAAAAGAGGACGAAAAATCGGTAAAATCTTAGGCTCAGGCAATGAGTTTAAGCTTGTTCAAGGCCCAGTCAAAACCAATGATGTATTAATTCTAGCCACTCACCAAGCTGCAAGCTTTTTAAGCGAGATCAAGCAAAAACTTCAACAAGGCTATGACATTGATACTATCATCACCAATATTGTGCCTGGCTTACATAAACAAGAAAACTCTGCTTTATCAGCTTTGGGCTTTGTGGCTCAAGAACATCAAGTTATTGATACTGCAGCTACAGCTCCAAAATCAGTCTCTGCAACTTCAACTACCCCGCCCACAACAACTCAAGCCCAGTTGCTAGAACCAAACCAGCAACCCTTAGCTACTAGAAATAAAGCTGAAAATAATGCCCCTAGTCCATCAGCTCAAACCAGCAAGCCCCTGCCCAGCCAGCAGCGCCCAGAGCCTAAAAACCAACAGTCAACTAATAATCTACGACCACTAACTCCTACTACTCAAACACTTACCCCTACCTCTCAACTAACCTCATCAGAGCAGCCTCAGCCAGTTAGTCCAACTGCTTTAGCAGAACAGTTGACTGATCAAGTGAACAAATCACCAACCAAAAAACCAATTATCAAGATCAATCAACAAAAACTGCAAGCTGGTTTAACTACTAGCAAACAAATCTTTAGCAAGAGTACTGGTTTGTTTAAAAAACTTACTCATAACAGCAAGCCTGTACTAAAAAATCTGGCTGCTAAGCTAGCTAGTGCTGGTAAGAAATCAATTCCCCTGCTGAAAAAGCTGGCCAATCAGCTTAAACAACTCATCAGCAGTTTAAAACCTTCAAAAGAAATCTATCTTAATCGAAGCGTTAACAAAAAAAAGCTGCGACAATTAGCTTTTATTTTAATCCTAATTATAGTTTTAATTGCCATTGTGCTAACTTACCAATGGAGAAACAATCAGCAGGCCAAGGCTGCTCAACAAGAACTACAACCCATTCAAACTTTGCTTGAACAAGCTCGCAGCCAAGCAGACCAAAACCCCTTAGTTGCCCGTGATCAAACCAAGGCCGCTATTGATCAACTTGAGGAACTAAGACAAAACTGGCAACAATCTTCAGCAGTGAGTCAGCTTTTAGACCAAGAGGTTGCTCAAGCTATGAGCTTTCTGGAAAAAATCTCTGGCAAAGAAGAACTACAAGAACTGCCTATTTATCTTAATCTGCAACAACTAGAAGGCAATGTTATTGCTGATCAATTAGACCTTAATGAAGATTTATTGGTCTTACTTGATTCAGAAAAAAAACAGTTTGTCCAAGTCAAACTAGCAGATAAAACTACTCAAGTTTTTGCTTTAGACAAGATCAATACAGTAACCGACTTAACCTTAAGTACCAATAACATTTATTTCTTAGGCCAAGGCATACATCGCTTTGACCCCAGCAACCAAAACCTTACCACCATCAAAACCGAAGGTGATTCTGATCGCGCTGGACAGTTTCTAGCTAACTTTGGTCCTTATTTTTACGTTTTTAATCCAGAGAAACGCAATCTTTACCGCTACAGCTTACAAGATGAAGAACTCTCTGATCCTGTGGGTTGGTTTGTTTCTAAAAAAGATCTTGAGTTTGAGCAAATTACATCACTAGCCATTGATGGCGACATCTGGCTAGGCACTGCTCAAGGAGAGATTAAAAAATTCAGCAAAGGCAGCGAGATAACTGACTTTCAAATTACTGATTTAGCAGAACCATTTAACTCTGCTGTGCAACTTTATACTAAAGAAGACTTAGAATACCTTTATGTTTTAGAACCAGCTCAACATCGCTTAGTAAGCCTAACTAAAGATGGTCAGTTTTATCAACAATTTAAAAGCATTTCCTTAGCCGGCGCCACTAATTTAGCAGTTAGTGAAACCCGCAAACAAGCCTTTTGCTTAAGTGGATCTGTGGTGTTTGTGATAGAGCTATAAGCAATTAACCAACAAACACCATTCGCTAGCTTTTTAGCTATCAAAGCTCCTGATTCACTAACCAGCAAACACCATTGGCTCGCTTGTAACTATCAAGACTCCTGGTCTATTAACCCACCAACACCATGAGGCTGCTAGTAAATAACCACCCCAGCACTGGCGAAAGGAGCACAATTTTCTCAAGCTGCTGAAAGCAAATTGGTGTATTGGAGGAAAAACTAAAAGGCTAATTAGTGATTAAGGGGTTAATTCTATTAGCCCACCAACACCATGAGGCTGCTAGTAAATAACCACCCCGGCGCTGGCGAAAGGAGCACAATTTTCTCGAACCAGTGAGAGCAAAATTAGTGTCCTGGAGCTAGAACTAGACGAGCTGATTAAGCATTAAACATACTTTTAATTTCAACTACTTTTTGCAGATTAAATTATCCTGAAGAGAACGGTGCTTTTTTGGATGTAAAAAAACTCAATCTACTAAACAACAAACACCATCAGTTAGATTTTAGACAACCACTGGGAAATGATGGTGGGATCACCATTGGCTCGCTTTTAGCCAACCAACTGGACCCTGGTAAAAAAACACATTCTTTCGAACTAGTGAGAGCAAAATTCGTGTGCTGAAACCAAAACTAGAGAAGTCTTTTACTATTAAACAGTCTAATTTACTCAAAAACCAACACTATCAGCTCGCTAGAACCTAAAATCAGTACTACTTTCTACTACTTACTCAACCCCAACTTTTTAATCAACTTGCGATAACGCTCTTCACTTCTCTTAAGCAAAAAACGAAGTAAGCGGCGGCGTTTGGCCACCTGTTTAAGTAAACCCTTACGAGAATGATCATCTCGCTTATGCTTTTTAAGGTGTTTGGTTAGTTCCTGAATAGAGGCTGTTAATAAAGCCACTTGTACCTCTGGGGAGCCAGTATCTCCATCAAAAAGTTGAAAGTCTTGAATAATTTGCTGTTTTTGCTTTTTGGTTAAAGCCATGGTATTCCTTTCTGGATTTTACCCTTAGCCTACTCGCTTGGTTAAGGCATTAGAATGCCAGCCAGCAGGTAAAGTAACCGTTTATTAATTTTATAAAGTTGAATTATACCAGATCACTCTTCTTTTTTATACGCTATGATCAAATCGCCAACTTGAAAATCTAGGTTTTTGTTTTTAAAACTTAACCCAGCTTCACCTTTGGCTTTAATTACTAAAGCATCATCCTTACCATGCTTCATGCTGCTAATCACTGGATTGTCTAAAATTTTGTCAGCTCGTTTTAAATGCAAAAGATCATTTTTCTTGATTTCACCAGTTTTCACTCGAATACCAGCAATACGCTGACCACGCATCTCAAAAATCTCTAAAATCTCTGCCTCACCAGTGATCACTTCATCAATGGTGGGCTCTAATAACTTAAGCATCTGTTTTTGCAAATCTTCAATTAAATGATAAATAATTTCATACTCTTTAAACTTCACTCCAGCCAATTTAGCAGCTTTTTTAATCCGGCGCGGAAACTGAGTATGAAAAGCAATAATCATAGCTCCAGTAGTCTCAGCC
>WJLO01000107.1 GCA_014728425.1 Minisyncoccota bacterium
AAAAACTAATTAAGTTTCAGTTTGGTCAAGGGCGGGAAGTTGATCTAGCAATTGCTGGTTTTCCAGGCTGGCAAGTCGAGCTTGATGGGCAAAAAATAGAGCTAGACCAAGGAGAGATTGGCAATCTACGAGTTAAAGTGCCAGCGGGGGAACACTTAGTTGGAGTTTGGTTTGGCTATACCTCAGTAAGACTAGCAAGTGATTTAATTAGTTTATTAAGTTGGCTAATTTTTATAGCAATTAATCTTAAGGCTGGCAATGCGTTTAAAATTTAACTCAGCTCATTTTACTTTACTAGCAATTTTGCTAATTATTGGTTGGGCAGTTTTTGGCTATCAGGCCCTGTTCCATTCAGGACTTTATAGTGCTCATGACATCTGGCACCAAGTGGCGCGGTTTTATCATTATTCGCAGGCTTTGAATCAAGGTCAGTTGTTGCCAACTTGGATTAGCAACTTGGCTAACAATCATGGTTACCCTTTGTTTTTGTTCTCTTATCACTTGCCTTGGCTGATTGGTACTCCTTTGTTATGGCTGGGGTTAAGTTTGCCAACTGCCTTAAAGAGTTTATTTTTATTTAGTGTAATCGGTTCTGGTTTAACTATGTATGGCTTGGCTCAATCATGGTTGCAAGACCGCCGAGCAGCTTTATTGTCGGCCTTGGTGTATATTTGGGCACCTTATCATTTTTTAACGGTGTTTGTTAGTGCTGCCATTGGCACTGCTTTTGCTTTTATGTTTGTGCCGCTGATTTTTTGGGGGTTGCTCTTGCTTGACCAAAAAAAACTACGGTCAGGCTTAATCTTCACCAGTTTGGGGGTAGCAGGGATGGCTTTGTCTCATTTAATGACTTTAGTGATGATTAGTCCCTTACTTGGTTTGGTGGTGTTTGCTCTAATTTGGCAAAGACTTAATAAACCAATACTTAAACAACGCGGTTTGGCTTTACGTTATTTAGCAATGTTTTTACTTGCCGGTATTTTAGGTCTTGGTTTAGCTGGTTTTTACTTATTGCCCATGCTTAAGTATCTACCATTAATCAAGGCCAACAGCCAAAGTGGTTTTACTGATATTTATGCTAGCAACTTTGTTAACTTTAAACAATTAATTTACTCACCCTGGGGCTATGGTCCAATTATTAGTAATGCTAAACATGGTGAGATTTCTTTTCAAGTAGGCATGGTGCAGTGGCTAGGGGTAGGCCTAAGTTTGGGCTTATTAAGTTTTTATTGGTTAAAGTTAAAGAGTTACCTGCCGCAAACCTTGAAAAAACTTGCCCAGCAGATTATTCAAGATCAACAAACCCTGGCTACCCCTTTATTATTAATGATTGGTTTTGCTACCACTGTGTTTTTTATGTTGGATTATTCCCAACCAGTTTGGAAATTGATTAATCAGTTTATTACCTTGGATTACCCTTTTCGCTTGCTATTAATGGCAGTGTTTTTTGCTTCGTTGTTATTGGGGTGGTTTTTAAGTTGTCTTAAGAATCACAAACTTCAGTTGGTGTTAATTTCTGGCTTAATGTTAATTACTTGGTATACTAATCGCAATCACGTGCGAGTGAATATGTATACCAAGATTCCGGTTGCGGTTTATGTTGATGCCGAGACCACCACTAATACTTTTCATGAATATTTGCCAGCTCAAGCTGATAGCAGCTTACTTAACAAAGCTGATTACTGGCTGGATCCAGCTAGTGCTGAGGTTTTGAATCATCAACAAACTACTGCTCAGCTTGATCTTACAGTTCAGGTTGATACTGCAACTACAGTTTCTTTGCAGCAATTTGCTTTTCCTGGTCAGACTTTATATCTTGATGGCCAGCTGCAAGATTATCAAGTAGATGGCCAAGGACGAATTAAAGTTAATTTACCTGTTGGCGAGCATGCATTAATGGTAAAATTTGAGCAGACTAAGATAATATTAATAGGAAAACTAGTTTCCTTGTTAGCGATTTTGTTATTAGTAGGGATTAATTTTTATGAGCAAAAAAAATAAACCTTATGTGGTGGCAGTTATGCCAGCCTATAATGCAGCCAAAACCTTGAAACAAACCATTGCTGATATTCCTCGCAATACAGTAGATAAAATCATCTTGGTTGATGATGATAGTAGTGATAATACTGTGAAGTTAGCTAAAAAACTTGGCTTAGAAGTTGTTCAGCATCCACAAAATCGTGGCTATGGAGGCAATCAAAAAACTTGTTACACTCATGCTTTGTCACAAGGAGCAGACATTGTGGTGATGATTCATCCAGATTATCAATATGACAGCAGCTTGACTGATGATTTGATTAAACCAATCATTGATGGTCGGGCAGACATTATGTTAGGTTCGCGGATTCGGACCCGCAAAGAGGCTTTAGCCGGAGGAATGCCTTTATATAAATATCTTAGCAACCGTTTTTTAACTTTGTTAGAAAACTTGTTTTTAGGACAAAATTTATCTGAGTATCACACTGGTTTTCGTGCTTTTAGTAAAGAGATTTTAAAAAAAGTCCCTTTTCATAAATATTCTGATGATTTTGTTTTTGATCAACAGATTTTATTTGGCGCGCTTGCTTATGAAGCCAGTATTGGTGAGATTGCAGTGCCAGTACGCTATTTTCCTGAAGCTTCATCAATTAACTTTATTCGTTCCAGCATTTATGGCTTGTCAATTTTGCGTGATTTGAGTTTATATGTGATTAGTAGAGGTAGGTGGTTTACATGAGGAATGCTTGGCAAAAAATTAATCAGTCAGTTTAATGGGAGTGATGATGAAAAATTTAATTGCTTTTTTCCGTTCTCAGAGTTTTGTTAAAATAATCTTAATAATTTTGTTTGTTATTTCTCGTACTTACATTTATCTAAACCCACCTGAGTTTTATTCTGATGTGACTGCAGATTATGAGCGCTATGCTAATACTTGGCGCTATGGCTTGACCCCCTACCGAATGGTTTTATATGAATATCCTCCTGCTACTATTCCCTTGCTGGCCTTGCCTTTGGAAATCGATCAACTAGGGATTGGCAATTATTATGCTAATTATCGTTTTCAAATCATGGTAATTGATGCTGTTTTTTTTGGATTACTGCTAATTGTTTTGCCCAAGTTGGCTTGGTTTGATCAACAAAAATATTGGCCTTTGCTGGCATATTTAGGTTTGACAAGCTTGGCAAAGAATTTTTTTTATGAAGGGATTGATCTGGCATTTGCAGCTGCTATTATCATCAGTTTTATTGTTTTGCTTTGGTCTCGAACTCAAACTCAAAACAAAAAACACGCTCACCAAGCATTTTTACTTAAGGTTATTAGCTGGACATTTTTTTGGCTTTCATTTGCAATTAAGTTTTTAACCTTTCCTTTAATAATACCTTTGTGGTTAATTCATCGTTCTGTAAATTTAAAAAAGGATTTGGCAGCAGTGATGACTGGTTGTTTAGTTGTTTGGGGCTTACCTTTAATGCTTTATCGTACTTCTTTGGGGGTGAGCGTGGTTTATAATCTGCGTCGACCAATTAAATATGCTAGTTTTCCAGCCTATTTGATTCGTTGGGTTGACTATTTTACTAACACAGAAACCCAAATTATGAAAGCTCCTGACTTTGAAAGAGTTGGTCCAATTTCAACAGTAGTAACTAATGGACTGCAAATTGTTTTTCCCTTGGCAATTTTATTAATTTTATGGTGGGCAGTGAATTTATTAGTTAAAAAACTGGTGAAAAAACCTTTATTAAAAGGCGTAAAACACCAGCTAACTCACCCAGCTCAAACCTTAAAAACCTACTGGCAGTTATTTTTAGGCCAAGATATTAAACTCAAACAAGTTGATCAACAAAACAAGCTATTTTATTTATTAAAGATTTATGGCATTTATGTTTTTGTGTTATTTTTGACTGCCAAGATTTTCTCTCAACCCTTTCATATTTGGTATTTGCCTTTATTGGTATTGTTTCCTTTTGCTAAAACTCGAGATTGGGGGTTGGCAGTTGGTGCAGCTGTGTTAATGGTGGCTTTAGACACTGCAGAGTTTCTTCACCTAAAGAACATTTTTGGCCCCGAGCCCTATTTTATTGATAAAGAGCTACTTTCCTTGATCCGTGATGGTTTTCGTTTTTTACCAATGCTAGTGATGCTTAAATTGTTAGTGAGCAGCTCGTTTGCTAACTATCAATCTAGCAAATCATAACTGCTATCTAGTAGTTGCCCGCCAGCGCGGTTGACCAAGCTTGTCTTTGGTAATAAAAACAGCATTTACTTGATCTTCTGGTCTTTTTACCTCACTAATAATCAAGAGTTTTTCTCCTGCTAATTGAGCGTCATCTGTTGGTTGAAATTTAAAAAAATATTTGTCAAATTGAGTAATATAATTAAAGCCTTTAGTGTGCCGTTGAGCTTGTTGTTGTACCTGCTGAGGGTCCCATTGTTGATAAAAAGCAAAGTGTAAATAACCAGCATCAATCATTGGTGTAATATAAATACGATCATACTGATCTTGAATTTGGCTAACTTGGTTAACTAATTGGGGAATTTCTGAATTCCAGCTAGAATGAGGTTTAATTTGAAAATAAGCCCAGTAATTAATTAAAAAATAGCTAAAAAATCCAAAATAACAGATTAAACCAAGGCTAATAATAGC
>WJLO01000016.1 GCA_014728425.1 Minisyncoccota bacterium
AGGAAATTCTGGCACAACTACTCTTTCATTTTTTGCTTCAGGTCTACTCATTTAATTAATCCTCCATTTTTTAAATTTTAGCTTTATTTATATTTAAATAATCATATTATTATATCATAATTTATCATTTTTATCGTTTTTAGCAACATCAAGATCAAACAAGTCGCCAACTCAACTAAAAATCAGGCGGTTTAGCTTTTTTCAACTCAGGAAAGATTAAAAATAAAAACTCGCGAGCAGCATGACGATTTTTACCTTGATAAGGATAGTCATGAATATCAAAACCAGGAGAATCATTGATCTCGATCACTACATATGAATCTGGATTCTGCTTTTTAGTCACATCTTTGGTCATAAAATCTAAACCAGTAAAAGCTAAGCCTGGAATTGCTCGAATAGCTTGTAGGGCAATTTTCTTCACACTGGAATGAACTAAATCAGTCACATCAATGGCATCACCGCCTTGAGAAATATTAGAAACCCGGCGGAGAAAAACCTGTTGGTCTTTTTTAGGGATACTGGTTAAACTCAACTTTTGAGCTGTTAAAAACTTTTTAAGTTTTTTATCCATGCGAATCTTAATATGTGACTTGCCCCCTCCCTTAACATCACGAATCTCTTGCTGATTTTTTTGCTTAATTAATTTTTTAATACTATCTTGACCATTGCCAACAACATTAGCAGACACCCTTTTTACTATCCCAATCACTTTTTCCCGAGTTAACAAAATTCGATATTCTTGACCTTGAAACATTTCTTCAACTATAGCGCCGGTGTGCCGTTTTCCTGGATAAGCCAAAGCTAGCTCTACTGCTTGCAAATACTGTTGCTTATCAGTTACATGAACAGTGATGTTTTTTCCCCAGGTGCCATGAGTGGGCTTAACTACCAAAGGCTTTTTTAAAGCATTAAAAACTTTAAGCCAGTCTTTTTTTACAGCAGTTCTACTAATCCGATAACCATGAGGCACACTAATGCCAGCTTTACGTAATAAGTTGCTGGCAATCTTTTTATTATTACAAGCATATTGACCCAAAGCAGTGGTGGTAGAAGGGATTTGATAATAATATGATTTTGTCTGACCTTTGTAAGTTAAAGTAACAATGGGAGTGCCAGGAATAATTTGCCATTGAAGCCCATATTTTTCTGCTTCTTTAATAACTAAGCAAGAACTATTGGTGACTCTTCTGCGTTTTTTCAAGCCATCAGGACAGTAGTATTGATAAATCAACTTTGACAATTAATCTCCTTCCTTTATCTATAAGGTGAATATAATAGCAACAATCAATCATTATAACAAAAAAATTTCTCCTATGATTCCGCAAAAACATCAATTATACTGTTAATATATGAAAAATCACACTCTTCCCATGCTTATTTTATTAATTACTGCTACTGCTGGTATTGGTTATTTTGTCTGGCAACAACAAAAAGCCAAGCCAACAACAATGATGGATGTAGCAACTGAGCAAAAAATCGAGCAAGCCGCAGACCAACAACCTAGTGAAGCTCAAGTTGGCTATGTTGATCTAGCTCCGGCTGAAGCTAAAAAGCTAATTGAGCAAAATCCTGATTTAATTATTATTGATGTCTCTCCAAAATATAATCAAGGCCATTTACCAGGATCAATTAACTATTATGTTGGTGATGGTTCTTTAGATCGAGCTATCCCTAATCTCAATCAAGAAGCCACCTATCTAGTTTATTGCCATGTTGACTCTGCTTCAATTGCTGGTGCAAAAAAATTAGTTGAGGCAGGGTTTAAAAATGTTTATCGCCTCAAGGGGAACTATGCCGCCTGGGTAGAGGCAGGATATGAGGTGGTAAAATAATTACTTCACCATGAAAGACCTGTCTAAATTAATTAGCTCTATTATTGCTTGCCAATTAGTTGGCATTTTAGGCAGTGTTTTTACTGTCTCTAGTATTCCCACCTGGTATGTGAATCTTAACAAGCCTTTTTTTGCTCCGCCCAATTGGGTGTTTGGCTCAGTGTGGACGATTTTATATTTCATGATGGGGGTGTCGTTTTATTTGATCTGGAAACAAGGTGGGCCAAAACAAAAAACACGTACAGCGATAAAGTATTTTTTAAGCCAGCTAGGGCTCAACTTTATTTGGTCCCCGGTTTTTTTTGGCCTCAGATCACCAGCATTAGCATTATTAGTAATTGTTATAATGTGGGTCTTAATTGTGTTGACGATTAAAAAATTTTACCCTTTATCTCAATGGGCTGCATACTTGCTAATACCTTATTTACTCTGGGTGAGTTTTGCTGCTAGCTTAAATAGCGCAATTGTGCTACTTAATTAAAGTTTTTGATTTAACTAGCCAGAAATTTCAAACTTGGCAGTTTTTTATACTAAGTTAGGTTATCAAGAATCTTAATAATCTCTTTTACTGGATAATACCCAGAAACTTTACCAGTATATTTTCTTTTTCTGTTGTCAAGATTAATAAATGTGTGTCTAGTACAACTCCTGCGATAAATAATACTAATATCATAAATTTCAACCCTATGCCCCTTGATTTTTCCTTTTAAAATATTTCTTTTTGAAGAAAAAGAAAAAATTCCATCACCCAGACTGTAAGTTAAGCCAAATTTTTTTGCCACTTTTTTCATTTGAAAGGGTCTAATGAAAAATTCCTTAAATAAAATAATGGGTAATAGACCTAAAAAAAGAAACAAGACAATAATGGAAATAAAAAAAGTTCTGAATAAAACATGTTATCTTTGAGGATTTTATACCTCTCTTTTTAATCTCTTCTAAAATTTTGCCATGGAGAGGCCGACAAGTACAATTTTTTGCATGCTCGACATGCCACTTAACTCTTTGGTCTAAAGTTGGATTTTTGGGCATTTTGTTGGCCAAGTGCCATTTTTTATTGATCTTTACCATATCAATTCACACTTTTGCAATAATCACCACATAATTTTTACCATACTTTTTGGCGCATTTTGGACAGGTGGTATACCACATATACCATTTTTTAACTTTAAAACCTTTGCTCTTAGCAAAACTGGCAAAGTCCTTACACCACTCACCTGTTTGTCTAAAATCTCCTTCATAAACTTTGCTCAGAAACTTGCCACTAAGCGTGGTGTTGTTAGCGCCCGGAACTTCTTTATCCACGGCAACATAAATGTCCATATTCCATTTTGACGTATGATCAGATAACCCCATCCAGTCTGATGTTTGAGCACCAGCTTTTTCAATTTTTTCCATTAGCCTTTTAATCACTGCCCCAAAGTTGATCGGGATATTAAACAGTGTAAAGACTTTATCTTTAAGAAATTTTTTGTTTTTCCAAGTAAATGTTTTCCCATCCCAAGGTTTGGGATCAAACTTAGGACAACATTGGGTGTTTTGATCTTTCATGGTACCTTTATTAATTTTACCACTTGAATTTGGCAAGAGATACCTTGAAGTACAAAAAACAAATATTAACAAAGAAAAAATGAAGCTCACCGGACTAAAAACCGGTAGTTTTCTGCTCAGGCTGCATCGGCGTCAAGATATCCATGATTTCGTACTTCCTCCCAAAGGTCTTCTATTGAATCAGAACGCCAATGGTAGTAACCTGTTGCTCCTTCAAAGACAGATGCTCTTGGTTC
>WJLO01000108.1 GCA_014728425.1 Minisyncoccota bacterium
AGATTACTGACCAGTAAACTTGAGTGTTTTTTTGTAAGACTTGTTTGGCTAAAAAATAAAAAATGATAATAGTGACTAGATAACTAAATACTGAAGCATAATAAGGCTGATTAAACAACTTAATAGCTAGGGCATAAAGATATTTTCCCAAAGGTGGCACTTCTGGGTTAACAGTAAATAGTTGGCCGGTTTGTAAGAATTTAAGAGCTGCTACCTGATAAAGCTCATTATCAGACATAATTCTGTTACTTAGAGCAATTTGCCATTGTGAGTGATCAAAAAAATCCAACAAGTAGGGAGCGGCAAATTTTGAGATAAAGATCCAGCGAGAAAAATAGCCAGTTAAGCTAATGATGATTAACAAGCTGAGAATAAAAACCAGCTGTGGATGAGCTTTTTTAATAATCTTGTTTAGCATCTTAATTCATTATACGCTAAAATAGAACTAAAGATGAAAATTTCTGCGGTAATTAATACCAAAAATGCTGCCCAAACAATTAAAACTGCTTTAACATCTGTTAAATGGTGTGATCAAATTGTAGTGGTTGATATGCAAAGCACTGATAAAACTCTAGAAATAGTTAAAAAATATACTGATCAAGTTTTTACTACTAAAGATGCTGGTTATGTAGAGCCAGCTCGTAATTTAGCTATTAGTAAAGCTCAGCATGATTGGGTGCTGCTTATTGATGCTGATGAAGAGCTGCCTGTTAGCTTAAAAAAGCACTTACAAGCTTTAATGGACAAACCAGCTTTAGATTTAGTAGCTGGTTATTATTTGCCGCGCCAAAACATTATTTTTAACAAAACTATGAAGGGCACTGGCTGGTGGCCAGATTATCAGTTGCGTTTTTTTCAAAAAGACCAAGTTTTTTGGCCAAAAACTATTCATGCTGAGCCCAAAATAACTGGTGAAGTTAAGTATTTACCGGCCAAACCAGCTTATGCTTTGATTCACCATCACTATCAAACCATTGAACAGTATTTAAAAAGACTTGATCGTTATACTTCATTAGAAGCTCAAGGAATCAAAGCTGTGAACAAACCAGTGAAACTTAATGAAGCTGAGTTTTTACAGAGCTTTTTAGCTGAGTTTTTACAACGCTTGTTTGCTCAACAAGGCCTTGAAGAAGGCATGCATGGAACTGGTTTAGCTTTGTTGCAAAGCATGTATCAGTTAGTAGTTAAGCTTAAGTTATGGCAGGATCAAGGCTTTAAAACCCAGGCAAATGATCCGCAAGCAGCAGTGCAAGTTTTGCAGCAGTTTCAACAAGATTTAAACTATTGGTTAGCAGATTGGCAGCTAAAGCAAGCTACAGGCTGGCAAAAACTCTGGTTAAGGATTAAAAGAAAGTATCGTTTATAAAGGTTGGTGTTTATGAAACCTCATATCTCGATTGTCATTGTTCACTATAATACTGATAAAGACACTAAAGAGTGTTTAGATTCTTTGGCTAAGATTAAAGCTAAAGGTTTTACTTATGCAATTATTGTGGTTGATAATGGCTCTAAAACACCGTTGTCCTTAAAAAGAAAAAAACTTACTAAAGAAGTTGAGGTTTTAAGAAGCGAGGCTAATTTAGGTTTTACTGGTGGTAATAACATTGGCATTCGTCATGCTTTAGAAACCTATAACAGTGATTATATTTTATTGTTAAATGCTGACACTGTGGTTAAGCCAGATTTTTTAACTCAGTTATTCAAGCGCATTAAAGCAGAGCCTCAGTCAGGTATGGTTTCGCCCAAGATTTACTTTGCCGCTGGTAAGGAGTTTCACCAAGATAGTTATAGCAAAAAAGACCATGGTCAAGTACTTTGGTATGCTGGCGGCAGCATTGACTGGCAAAACTTATTGGCTTTTCATCGGGGGGTTGATGAGTTAGATCGTGGTCATTTTGATCATCAGCAACAAAGTGATTTTGCCACTGGTTGTTGTGTGTTAATCAAAAGAGAGCTTTTAGAAAAGCTGCGTTGGTTAGACAAGCGCTACTTTCTTTATTTAGAAGATGTTGATTGGAGCAAACGTGTCAAAGATGCTGGCTATCAATTATTGTTTGAACCTCAGGCAGTAATTTGGCATAAAAATGCTGGCGCTAGCGAAGGGGCTGGTTCTGATTTGCATCAGTATTATCAAACCCGCAATCGTTTATTGTTCTTTTTTCAACATGGTTCTTTAAAAAGCCGCTTGACAGCTTTTTTCTGGTTGCTAAGATTATTAAAACAAGGATCAACTTTAAAAAAACAAGCAGTATTAGATTTTTTATTAAATAGATTTGGCAAACAGCCAGTAATTTAATGATGATGACTAAGTTAGCTACTAAGCCACCTCAATTAACAGCTATTGTTATTGCTAAAAACGAGGCCAAGATGATTAGTAATTGTTTGCAAACTTTGCAATGGTGCGATGAGTTATTAGTGATTGATAATGGATCTAGTGATCAAACTGCTAAGTTGGCTGAAGATTTTGGGGCTAAAGTGATTGGCTTTGAAAGTCAGTCTTTTGCTCGCTTGCGTGATGAGGGTCTTAAAAGAGCTCAGCATGATTGGGTATTTTATTTAGATGCAGATGAACGAGTTACTCCTACTTTGGCTAAAGAGATTCAAGTGCAGCTAGAAACTACACAAGCTGGAGCTTTAAGAATCAGGCGTACTAATATTTGCTATGGCAAAGAGTTTCGTCATGGTGGTTGGCAAAAAGATTATGTTACTAGAGTGTTTCAAAAAAAACTTTTAGCTGGCTGGACTGGTAAAGTTCATGAAAGCCCAGTTTTTGATGGAGGAGTAGCTACTTTGCAAACGCCTTTAATTCATTTAACTCATCGCAACACCACTGGTGGTTTAAAAAAAACAATGCATTGGACCAAGATTGAGGCTGAGTTGTTGGTTAAAGCTAAAGTCTCTTCAGTTGGTTTTAAAACGATTTTACGCAAAGGTTTGTTAGAGTTTTGGCGACGAGCGATTTGGCAACGCGGTTATCAAGATGGCACTCAAGGTTTAATCGAAGCTTTGGTACAAGCAATTAACAAGTTTTTAATTTATATCCAAGTTTGGGAGTTACAACAAAGGCCGCCATTAGCAGATCAATATCAGCAGTTAGAAGCTGACATTACTAAGCTATGGGAGCAGCAATGAAGATTTGTTTGTACTCACCTTATATTCCTGATCATTTTGGCGGTGGTGAAAAATATTTACTTGATGTAGCTCAAATTCTAGCTACCAAACATCAAGTTTACTTAGCTATAGCCAGTTTACAACCTTTAACCGATCGGGCAAAGGCACAGCTGTTATCTCGTTATCAGCAAACTTTTGCTCTTGATTTCAGTCAAATTAAACTGATAGCTAGCCCTTTGGGAACTAGTGCTAGTTTTTGGACAAAGTTAGCTTGGACTAAACAGTTTGAGTTGCTTTATTATGCTACTGACGGAAGTTTGTTTTTTTCGCGAGCTAAAAAAAACATTCTTCATATCCAAGTACCTTTGCAGTTAGACAAATCAGGTTTGCTAGAACGTTTAAAGTTGGCCAATTGGCAGATCAAAAATACTAACTCTTATTTTACTAAACAGGTGATTGAACAGTCTTGGAAAACTAAAATTGATCTAGTTCATCAACCTATGGTTCAAGTAGAGCAGTTTCAATTACCAGTAAAAAAACTAACCCAAAAAGGTCAGATTATTTTGCATGTGGGGCGGTTTTTCCGCCAGCTGCATAGCAAAAAACAGGATGTATTAGTAGATATTTTTCGTCAACTAACCACTCGCTATCCTAGTAAAACTAAAGATTGGCAGTTAGTGCTGATTGGTGCAGTAGAGGATGAACAATATGCGCAAAAGGTTAGACAAAAAGCTAAAGGTTTAAATGTGAAGATTTTACACCAACTTTCTCGAGCTGAATTGATTGCTTGGTATCAGCGAGCTAAGATTTACTGGCATGCTACTGGCTTTGGAGTTAATGAGCATAAAAATCCCGAGAAAGTTGAGCATTTTGGGATTAGTACTGTAGAGGCAATGGCAGCTGGATGTGCGCCGATTGTGATTTCCAAAGGCGGGCAAAAGGAGATTTTGGGTTCAGAATTGCAAGATTGGTCTTGGTTAGCAAAAAAAGATTGTGTAAACAAAACCATGCGTTTAATTCGTGAGCCTCAAGGATTAAGGCAGGTGCAGCAACAAGCCATGCAGCGGGCACAGGTTTTTAATCGTCAACGATTTGAACAACAGTTGTGGGCAATGGTAAAGGAGTAAGAGGTCATTCTACTGCTTCTGATTAGTTGTTAAGTCTTGTATGATAAAAGCATGACAGCTAAAGCTACAGTTTCGGCTGTGATTCCTAGTTTTAATGGTCTGGAGTTACTGAAGAAACATTTACCAGCAGTGTTGGTCTGTTTACGCAATAAAGATGAGCTAGTGATTGTAGATGATGCTAGCACTGATCAGACTGCAGCTTGGCTAAGGAAAAAATTTCATTGTCGTAAACAAGTCTTTCAAGATTTTCCAGGAGTAAAGCTAGTGGGTAAATATCAAACAAGTCGTAAG
>WJLO01000109.1 GCA_014728425.1 Minisyncoccota bacterium
GTAAGATGTCAATACAAATCATAAAAAATCAATTAAGATTAAAACACACCACCTATACTATCCATAGTTTTATTGTTAAAGATATCCCTGAAATCCGCAAGATTTTAATTAAAATAGACAGCTGGAAACAAATTATTTTTGAAGGAAAAAAATATCAAGTTTTATATGATGAAGTAGTTTATGATCAAAAAAGAAACCCAATCCTGATACTACATGGCTACTTGCTAACCAATCCTGATCAAAAATACAAAACTAGCATTAACAACTCTTTGACACCTACATTCGACTTGGAATCCGCGCACTAATAATTTTTAGTTCTTTGTCAAATGCTTCTTGGGGAGTATAAAAACCAAGGCATTTTCTGGGTCTGTTATTAATTTCTTGAATAATATCACCTAACTCTTTTTGTGTCACCTTGCTTAAATCAGTCCTCTTTGGCAGATAGCGTCTAATCAATCCATTGTGATATTCATTACTACCTCGTTGCCAGCTAGAATATGGGTCTGCAAAGTAAACTGATAAACCAAATTGTTTATGTTTTACAAATTCTTTACCATTATCAACTGTAGTGGTCTTTTTTGCCTTTAATGGCAAACTATCAAACATTTCACAAACTGCTTCTGCTGTTTCTTCTGCCGATAAGCTTTTAAGCAACCGTGCCTTTAAAAATCTAGTTTTTCTTTCAACCTCAGTATGAGCTCCACCTTTGTGACCTTTTCCCACGATACTATCTCCTTCCCAATGTCCAAACTCCTGTTTATCTTCCACTGATTCTGGTCTCAAATGAATTGAAACTCTATCTGGTATCTTGTTCCTATGAACTTTCCTCCCGTATTTTTTCCTCCTCTTTTTTTGTTTCCTTGGTAAATACTCCCACAGCTTCTTATCCTTGTTTTTCTGATCATAAATGTAGCGGTAAATAGTCTCATGGTGAATATGCCAATATGAATTGTTAGGGTGCTTTAATTTCAACCTACCTGCTATTTGTTCTGGACTCCAACCACTTCTTAATTTTTTCAATACAAATTTAAATACTGATTTATTTTTTAGTGGATGACGATGACGAGCTTTAGTAATTCTTTTTTCAGATCTTGCTTGGGCATAAACAGCTACATAATGTTCACCAAAACTATTTCTTTTAATTTCATCTCTAATGCTGCTGTCACTACGACCAAGCCTACGAGCAATTTCTCGCTTACTAACTCCTTGGTGAATTCAAATTGATATTTTTTCCCGCTCAATGGCAGTTATTTTGATGTGTCTTTTTCCCATCCGCATATTTTACCCCCATTCACGAGGTGCGCGGATTCCATTGCGAACTTAAGAGTTGTAGTTGTGTAATGGATAATTTCGTTCAAGTCCCATGTACGGCGTATACAGGATTTGAATAGTATCTAAGCTCATGCTAAACAATGGTTGACTTTCTTAGCTGTTTATCACCGTAATTAGGTGTAAATGTACCTATATAAGTAGGATAATCTCCAGCATTCTTTCCAATCCTTCCAACAATTTAGAATTTGTTCTACTATCGTCTTAATCTATCCAATTGCTCTTGAGTCCAGTAAAACATACTATTGTCAGGATGGGGAAAAGGAGCACCAACTGCCCGGACTAATCTTGTTTTTCTCCCATCTGGAAATTCTACTGCTAACTCTAATGCTTTATATTTTCTCCTATCTCCATAAGAATCTTGTGATTCAATTACTTTTTTATCGACAATCTTTACTTCCTGAGCATCATAAACTACAGTATCGCCAATTTGTAAATTGAAAAGTGGTGCAACTAGTTCTGAGTTGTCAATAAATGTTCTACTATCAATCGTCACCCTAGTTTCCTTAAATAATCTTTCCTTTACGCTATCTTGTAAAGACGGTTGAAGCCCACTATTGTCTTCGTGCATAATAAAGCCTTTCTTTATTTTACTAGATTAATAATACTAAACAATTTTAAAAATGTTAAATGTAATCTACGACTTAAAAAACTGTGCTAATATGTACAATTTTAACATATTAACTGTATACAAAAATAACTCAGAACTAATAGTTGAAAAATAACCAAATAATAAAAAGGGTTGATATATAAATATTTTTGGGTGGTACACCGGACTTGAACCGGCGGCCTCCGCTTTCACAGAGCGGCGCTCTAACCAACTGAGCTAGTACCACCTTGATTTAAAGCGCACCTGGCAGGATTCGAACCTGCGACCTACTGTTTAGAAGACAGTTGCTCTATCCCCTGAGCTACAGGTGCTGATAGTTATTTTACATTATAATAACCTACTGTTTAGAAGTCCGCCGGTTGGCGGATCTATCCCCTGAGCTACAGGTACGAATAGATTTTTTTGTTGTTAAGTGAGTCAGCTGGGACTCGAACCCAGGACACCCTGCTTAAGAGGCAGGTGCTCTAACCAACTGAGCTACTGACCCGTTAATGTTAATAATTTTAATGAACACCTTGCTTATGAGTCCGCCGGTTGGCGGATCTAACCAACTGAGCTACTAATATAAACAGGTTTTTATTGTTAAGTGAGACAACGCTTTTGATCCAGCACTATTATACAACGAAAAATACGTTCTTGTTTTAGGAGCTGTAAGCCTGGATGAAAAAATTGAGAGAATTGCAAAGAAAAACAATCAGAGTAAAGCTATTTATTAACTTGATAATATGATATGATTAGTCTAATAATAGACGAATAATAGACAAATGTTTAAACCTCAGTACACCATTACCAACAAATTGCTCGCTAATATTAAGCGTATTAATGAATTAGTGATTGATTTAAACAATCGCCATTTTCCTGATGTAATTCTAATGGATTTTGAGAAGAAAGCCAGGATTCTATCAACCTATGCTTCAACAAGCATTGAAGGCAATCCCTTGCCTCTTACAGAAGTTAAAAAAGTCCTTAAATCAAAATCTGAGCATATCCGGGATACTGAAAAAGAAGTTCTTAATTACAACCAAGCGTTAGAAAGCTTAAACGATAATCTACAAAAAGGTAAAGTTAAACAGCTGCGCCCTGACTTAATTTTAAATATTCATAAACAAGTAGTTAAGGGATTATTACCGGAACATCAAGTTGGTCACTGGCGTAAAGAGCCAGTTCAAATTTTAGACCCACACAGTCAACAAGCTGTTTTCCTACCACCTGATTGGCAGCTAGTTCCAAATTTAATTAAAGAATTATTAATTTTTGTAAATCAAAATAAAGACAAAATTGATTCATTGATTATAGCTGGTGTTTTCCACAAGCAGTTTGTCCTGATTCATCCTTTTATGGACGGCAATGGTCGCACTACTCGTTTATTAACTAAACTGTTACTCGCTGACATGGGGCTGAATACTTTTAACTTGTTTAGTTTTGAAAATTATTATAATCAAAATGTTACTAAATACTTTCAAAAAGTTGGAGAATTTGGAGATTACAATGAGCTATTAAAACAAGATAAAGTAGATTTTACACAGTGGCTTGAGTATTTCACTGATGGGTTAATAGATGAGCTGCTTAGGGTTAAAAAAATCTTACCATTAAGCGCTCAGAGTCCAGAGCAGCAGCTTAAAGATCATCATCAAGCAATTCTTAAATATTTGCAAACCCATCCTTTTATTACCGATAGTGATTATGCGAAATTAGTTGACAGAGCTAAGGCCACAAGAGCTTTAGATTTTAATTTCTTAATAGAGCAAGGCTTGATTAAAAGAAAAGGTCAGGGCAAAAACACACACTATGTATTGAATTAGTATGTTTTTTAATTCGTGAGTCAGCTGGGGCTCGAACCCAGGACACCTTGCTTATGAGTCCGCCGGTTGGCGGATCTAACCAACTGAGCTACTAAAAAACCTCTACAGTGCCAGGAGTAGGATTCGAACCTACGTAGGCAAAAGCCAGCAGTTTTACAGACTGCCCTCGTTGACCGCTTGAGTATCCTGGCATCAAAATAATTATTTTATAAAGAGCTAAAGTCTAGCCTGGGAAAACTAGCTTTGATAAACTATATTCTCTCAAAAAACCCAAGTTTTTTCCAGAGTATATAATAATACCATGAAATTTCACTTAAAAGCGCCATACCAACCTACTGGTGATCAGCCCCAGGCAATTAAAAAACTAGTTAATGGCATCAAGCAAAACCAAGAACACCAGGTTTTACTAGGCGTGACTGGCTCTGGCAAAACCTTTACCATGGCCAATGTAATTGAGCAAACTCAAAAACCTACTTTAGTGATCGCTCATAACAAAACTTTAGCAGCTCAACTCTATCAAGAGCTACGCGACTTCTTTCCCAAAAACGCTGTAAGCTATTTTGTCTCTTACTATGACTATTACCAACCAGAGGCTTATATTCCTACTACTGATACTTATATTGAAAAAGAGGCTGATATTAATGACGAAATCGATAAACTTCGACTTAGCGCCACAACCAACTTACTTACTCGTTCAGACGTCATTGTAGTGGCCTCGGTGTCTTGTATTTATAACCTAGGCTCACCAGTAGAATATGGTCAATATACTTTAGAAATTATTGAGGGGGAGTTGATCTCTCGCCAAGCTCTACTTAGTCAATTAACTAATCTGCAATATGAACGCAGCACTACTGATTTAGAACGAGGCAAGTTTAGAATTCGTGGAGACAGCATTCAACTGTGGCCTGCTTATCAAAACATTGCTTTGCAGCTAGATACTTTGGATAATAAAATTACTCAAATTCAAGAAATCGATCCTCTTTCTGGCACGTCTATTAGTCAGCTACAAAACAAAGATAACAATCAGTATCAACTAGATCAAAACTATCAACAGTCAGCTAACTTTATTCCACCGCAGCTTAATCAAGCTGGTGATAAACGCTACGTGATCTACCCAGCTAAGCATTATTTAATCAACCCCAAAACTCAACAACAAGCCATTGCTGAAATCAAAACAGATCTTAAAACCCGACTCAAAGAACTTAAGCAGCAAAACAAAGTAATGGAAGCTTATCGCTTAGAACAAAAAGTGAACTATGATCTGGAAATGATTCAGGAGTTTGGTTTTGTTAATGGTATTGAAAACTACTCCCGTTACTTTGATGGCCGACAACCAGGCGAGCCTCCATTTACTTTATTAGATTATTTTCAAGAAAACTGTCAACGTTTTAAGCAAAAAGGCTTTCTCACTATAATTGACGAAAGCCACATGACAGTGCCACAA
>WJLO01000110.1 GCA_014728425.1 Minisyncoccota bacterium
CTGCAAATCCGCCGGTAGGCGGAACACGGGTTCGAATCAAGCATGTCCCGATCGAGTAAAACGAGCATCGGGATCCGTGCCTCATTTAAAAAGATGTTAGGTTAGCGAGGTCTGCAAATCCGCCGGTAGGCGGAACACGGGTTCGAATCAAGCATGTCTTGATCTAATTAAAAAAACATCAAGGCCTGCTCCTATCGGGTGAAGCAAACATCCAAGCCGTGTTCTGTTACAATTAAGCAGGTATCAAAACCTTGTTCTTTACCCTTAATTAAACAAGCATTGGAGCCCTGTTTTGATATAACTAAACAAGCATCAGGACCTGTCCCGATCGAGTAAAACGAGCATCAGGATCCGTGCCTCATTTAAAAAAATATACCTCATGACAAAAACCTACTACATTCACACTTTTGGCTGCCAGGCTAATAAAAGCGATTCTGAACGAATCGCTGGTGATTATCAAGCACGCGGTTATCAGCCAGCTCAATCTTGGCAAAACTGTGATGAGCTAGTGATCAATACTTGTGCAGTACGAGAACGAGTGGAGGATCGTGTTAGAGCTTTAGTGCATAAAGTGAGTAACTATTTTCAACAACAAAACCAAGCTAAACCCAAAATCATTCTTACTGGCTGCATGCTTCATCATGGTGCTGAAAAGCTTAGTAAAATGTTGCCGCAGCTTGATCAAGTTTTACCAGTTGGCGAAGTTGGGTTTAACCACCCTGCCATCCGGCAAGACAAAGATCACGCCTGGGTGCCAATCTCAACTGGTTGTAACTCCTTTTGCAGCTATTGTATAGTGCCATTTGCTCGAGGTAGAGAACAGTCTCGTCCCATGACTGACATCTTGCAAGAAGTTCAAAACCTTGTTGACCAAGGCTATAGTGAACTAACTTTGCTTGGCCAAAACGTTAACTCTTGGGGTTTAGAAAAAGTTGGCATTAGTTTACGTAAAATGCTTTTTGACCAACCAAACTTCACTCGTAAAGATCTACCCACTAATCAATCGCAATATCTTAATCCTCAGGGAAAACCTCCTTTTGTAAAACTATTACAAAAAATTTCTCAATTTAAGCAGCTTAAAACGATTCGTTTTCTAACTGCTAATCCTTGGGATTTTCATGATGAGTTAATTACTGAGATTGGTCAGAATCCTAAAATAGACCGCTTTATTCACCTACCAATTCAATCAGGCAGCAACAGTGTGCTTAAAAGAATGAATCGTGGTTATACTAAAGAAAGATATTTAGAGATCGTTAATAAATTACGCACTGCTGATCCTAAAATCATACTTGGCACTGATATTATTGTAGGTTTTCCTGGCGAGACCAAAGCTGAGTTTCAGGAAACCGTTGAGTTAGCTAAAAAAATTGACTGGAAATTAGCTTTTGTAGCAATGTATTCGCCTCGACCTGGAACTGCTAGCTGGAAGCTTTACTCTGACGACATCCCTCATAAGGTGAAAAAAAAGCGCTGGCAGATTTTAGATGACTTAATTAATAAAAAAAATCTAGCCAACAGGCCAAAGATTGTTTAGGAGTTTAATGCGTAAATTAATCTCTATTGTTGGTCCAACTGCTACTGGCAAAACCAGTTTAGCATTATTTTTAGCTAAGCAAATTTTCACTAAACATGCTTATGCTGGAGTAGATTTAATCTCTGCTGACTCTCGTCAACTTTACCAGGGTTTAGAACTGATTACTGGAGCTGATCTGCCAGTTAATTTTTATCCTCAAATTGCTAACAAACTTAGTTTTGCTTTTTTTAGCCATCAACGCCAGCCCATTAATTTACATGGAGTTAGTATTATTAAACCTAACCAAGCTTGGTCTGTTGCCCATTTTCAAGACTTTGCTCAAGAGGTAATGAAATGGAGTTGGTCGCAACAACGCTTACCAATAGTAGTAGGCGGCACTGGTTTATATCACTTGCACTTGTTTAACACTGACCCAGCTTTACGGGTCAAACCTCAGGCAAAAATTCGCCAACAAGCTGCTCAGCTCCAAGTAACAGAGCTGCAAGATTGGTTAAAAAAGCTTGACCCTAATAAATTTGCTCAACTAAATCGTTCTGATCGTCATAATCCTAGACGGCTAGTTAGAGCTATTGAGATTGCTCAGGTTCAACCAGCTGCTCAGCCTCGATTAATCACTCAACTTCCTGACCAACTTAAGCTAGGCCTAACTGCCAGTCTTACCTGGTTAGAAACTAAGATCAACCAGCGAGTGCTTAAAAGACTTCATCAAGGAGTAATTGAAGAACTACAACAGCTTGAACAAAATTATCCTGATGCCACCAAGTTAGCTTTATCTGCTACTGGAATTAAAGAACTGCAGGATTGGCTGGCAAACAAGCTTAGTAAAAAAGAGTTAATCACCACTTGGAGTTTGCGAGAGTTTCAATATGCTAAGCGCCAACTGACTTGGTGGCAAAAACGAACTCAAGTCCATTGGCTAAGAGTTGACCAAACTAATCACCAGGATCAAGCCTGGAATATCACTGATGCTTGGCTAAAAACACGATCAACAGCAACTACTAGCTCCTAAGTAAAAAATCCTCTATACTAAAATTATGTTAAAATTTTTAAAACCAAAGCACGAAGTTAGTGTTTCACCCAGCACTATTATTTTTAGTGTTTTTTTCTTACTTACTTTATATTTTTTATTTTATATTCACAGTATCTTAATCTTGTTGTTTTTAGCTTTTATTGTGATGGTGGCCTTAAATCCAGCGGTGACTAAATTAGAAACAAGGTTTAAGTTATCCCGTCTGGTAAGCATTATCTTGGTTTACAGTTTGTTTTTAATAGTAATCTTTACTTTAATTGCTTTTTTAATTCCACCATTAATCAATCAACTTTATCAGCTGCTCAAAACCATTAATCTCCCTATTTTGCAAGAAGAGATTCGTAACTTTAAATTAACTCTCACCAATATTAGCAATCTGGTAGCTAAGTGGGGAACCTCGGTTAACGCTGTGTTTTCGCTCATTAGAACTACTTTTAATAGTGTGTTTACCTTTTTTACTTTTTTGGTGATGTCGTTTTATTTATTACTTGATCGACCTCATCTTTATAAAAAAATTGCTTGGTTTAGCAAAAAAAAGGCTCATTTTAAACTTTCAGAAAAAATTATTGATGATCTTGAGCTTCAATTAGGCGGTTGGGTTAGAGGACAGATTATTTTAATGACTTTAATTGGCATAATTATTTTTATTGGTTTAACTTTGTTGTCAGTACCTTATGCCTTACCTTTGGCTCTGATGGCAGGCATGTTAGAAATCCTGCCCAATCTTGGCCCCACCTTAGCTGCAGTGCCTGCACTAGTGATTACTTATTTTGCTGCTGGGCCGATCATGACTGGAGTAGTGGCTTTGTTTTATATTATTGTACAACAGCTAGAAAACAACTTAATTGTGCCTAAAGTGATGAAGGATAATGCTAATGTTAATCCCTTAGTTTCAATTACTGCTATTTTAATTGGTTTTGAAGTTTATGGAGTCATCGGAGCCCTGCTAGCTTTACCTAGTTATATTGTGCTACGCACGCTTTATTCCTACTGGCTGCGGTTTAGTAAGTAAAGTTGCCGTAAATATGACACTCTGAGCGGCGGACGAGATTCGAACTCGCGACCTGTCCGGTGGACACCGGACCGTTCTACCAACTTAACTAAAACATTTATTTAATTTACCATCCCTAATAATCCTTTTAATAAGACCCCTGTCTTTTTGCTTTTTTAACCAAGCTTCAGCTCTTCTTGCTAATTTTAAAGATGAGAAGCGCTGGAAAAACACCAACTTAACTGGCAAAATCAATCGAGTGTACTTTGCCTCACCCTGCCTGTGCTGCTTTAACCTGTTTTTTAAATTAATTGTTGAGCCAATATAATAAGAAGAATTTTTAACACTTTGGAGAATATATAAATATGACACTTTGAGCGGCGGACGAGATTCGAACTCGCGACCTCCTCCTTGGCAAGGAGACGTTCTACCAACTGAACTACCGCCGCTTTTAAAGTGCCAAGCCTAGGAATCGAACCTAGATCCCATGTTTTTCAGACACGTGTCGTGACCACC
>WJLO01000111.1 GCA_014728425.1 Minisyncoccota bacterium
CTCTTAAGGCATTGCCTATTGTTAAATAAATAGCTTCATCACCATACCAATAAGGTTCAAAAAAGTTTGGTAAACGCAAGATAGCGATTACTGATAACAAGCTAAGAATTGGGTAAAAGCGAGATAGCTTTTGGTCAGCTTTTTGAAAGGTTTTTTGAAAATTTTTCCACATATGGCTAGTATATCTTACTAAACTTTTTCCGTCACTTTATACTCAATATATTTACCTAACATCAGCCGTGTGTGAGCATCAATGCCTGGTAGAGCTGAGAAAAAGAAACCAATCACTGGTAAAAGCAAAAACTCCAAAGGTTGAAGTAAGTAAGATAAAGGATTTTTTCGATTAGGTCGTGGAGGACGATTGCGAGCATCAATAACAAAGATCACGATCATAGAAATTAAGGACATGGTTAATAAGGTAGAGGTTACTTGAGGTAGAGTTTTGCCCATGATGGTTCGGTTAAAGTTTTCATTTAATAATGGTGGCAAAATAGCTGAAATAGTAATAGCAAACCAGTTAACTGGCCATAAAAAGTGATCTTCAATTACTTTAAAGACCCTAATAGTTTTATCCCAAAAAGGCACGCCTTCAGTTAAAACATATTGACGAATAATATAAGCATCATCACTAACTCCCCAGGCCCAACGTTTAAGTTGTTGGTATTGATTGGTCATGGTGTCCCAAAAACCAGTTGATTGAGGAGCATCAGCCCAGATTGGTAAAAAGATTGGTTTAACACTAAACTTACCTTTTTTAGCAAAGTAAGACTTGAAAAAGAATCGGTAATCCTCAGGAATCACATCTGTGTCCCAGTAACCGATCTCCACTACATGCTTGAGGCTAGTGGAATAAGTAGAAAAGTTCACTAAGCGATCTTCTCGCATTAAGATATACATTTGAGTTACTGAAAAAACCGAAGCCATTACTCTTACTGGAGTAGGCACTTGCCAAATATTATTGTAAAAAACAATCCCGCCTTGCCAAACATGATCATAGGGGTTTTTTTGACTTAAAAACTCATAAGCTAAATAAGCAAAATAATGATGATGAAACACAGCATCAGCATCTTCACTAGTAATAGTAACCTTATTAATAGGGATTTTAGCTTTATCAATTAAGAGTTTTTTAGCCTGCTTGGCTCCCCAGCAGGTATTGGCAGATTTACCTTTTACCTCGTCTTTAATATCAGGATGAAAAGTGGTCCAAAAATGACCAAATTGATTTTTAAATTTTTGGTTAAGTTGTTTAGCTTTTTTTTTGGCTGCTTGACCTTCACGTTGTTCAAAAGAGACCATTACATGAAGATTTTTTAAGGGATAAGATTGTTTGGTTAAAGCAGTAATAGTGCGTTCTAAAGTGCTTAAAGGTTCTTGGTAAGTAGGAATAATAATCACATGGTGAATACTTTGCCATTTTTGTGGAAACTGTTGCTGCAGATCCTTGATCCAGTCAAATTTACTAGCAGCTTTAATTTTAAAATGAGCAGCAATAGATAACACTGCCAGCATGATCGAGCGATATAGCCAATAAACTGCAAAGGTGATCACATAATAAGCCACTACAGTAGGTATGACCAATGAGCCCCAAAAGGGAAACAAGATTAAAGACCAAGAAAAAAAGCCTGGTAGAATCTCCAAAGCCCGGCGGGTCCGAATAGGATGGCGGCGAAAATAGCGTTTGATCATGTGGCTATATTGTAACCTTAATTATCAAACAACCTCAAGTTTAGGTTAGCAACTAAGTTATTTGTTTTTATTTAAGTTGAAAAGCTTGGTGAGCATTGTTTATGAGTTGTTGGCTGCTGATTACTAGTTTAGTGACTAGTTGATGGGTAGCAGTGATCATCCAAGGCTCACAAGTTTGACCGCGGTAAGCTTGAGGCGCTAAGTAAGGCGCATCAGTTTCGAGTAAGATTTGCTGAGCTGGAGTATTTTTTAAGATTGATTGTAGTTTTTGAGCATTAGGATAAGTTAGGTTGCCAGCAAAACCAAGGTAGCTATTCATTTTTAAAATAGCTTGAAGATATTGTTTGGGTCCAGAAACACAATGAAAGACTAAAGCTTGTTGAGCATGATGATGTTTTTTTAAAATAGTCAAGACATCCCAATAGGCTTGATCAGTGTGGTCGCGTGCATGAATAATAACTGGTAGTTGTTGTTCTTGAGCTAGTTGCAGTTGAGTAATAAAAGCAGTTTTTTGTGCTTTAATGACCCAGGTTCTTTTTTTGCCTCTGGCTGGTAATGAATGATAATCTAGACCAATCTCTCCAATAGCAACAACTTGGTTTTTGTTGCAAATAGTTTTAAGTTGCAGCAACTCCAGTTTGATTTTTGCTAAAAACTGTTCAAGTTTTTGTTGTTGCTTGTAAGTAGTACCAGCTGCCTGAGTATACCAATGAGGGTGAACACCAACAGCAGCATAAAGATTAGCTGTTTTAGCAGCAATCTTAACTGCTAGGGCACTGTTAGCAAAATTTGATCCTGGAATAATGGTTTTTGTTACACCATGTTGTTGAGCTTTGCTCCAGTGAGCAGGCCAGTTATCTACTAAAGGAGCAAGATTATAGTGACAGTGGGTGTCAATGATCATGATTAATTTACATTTCTATTGCAGTTTTTGCTATTTCAACAAGTTGATCAATAGTTAGAGTTTCCCATTCTAAGTCCACTTCTGCTTGTTTTAACGCTTTTTCAAATGCTTTCTTTTCAGGAAAAAATCCTTGACTACGCACTTGTCTCAAGGCTTTGTTTAATGCAAGATCTTTTAGTTCTTGCTCATCTTTGGGAGATAATTTACCTTCTAAGCTATCTACCATCACTTCTTTCTAAACTATGAAGTTAGTAATAATTAATTTTTTTTACTTTTAATTAATGTTGTTTTTGATCTGGTTAAATTAAAGGTTTTATTAAGCTTTAGCCAACTCGGGGAAAGAGTGGCTTTAGAGCCTTAAGCTGTGTTTGAGTAAAATAATTTAAAAGTTGAGCTGCTGTTTTGGGCATAAATGGTTGCAAATGATAGCCAATTTGGCAAATCTGCTTGATGGCTTGTTGTAATACCTGCTGTTGAGCTTGGCCTTGAAGTTGCCAGGGTTTTTGCTCACTTAAATATTGATCAGCTTGCTGAACTTGCTGCCAGCACCAGTTTAAAGCAGCAGTTAATTGATAGTTATTGAATAATTTTTGATAAGCTGGATTAAATTTTGATGGTGGTTGTTGGCCAGGTACTTGAGATTGAGCTGCAAGCTTGGCTACTCGTGAACATAAATTTCCCAAACCATTAGCTAGGTGAGCAGTGTATTCAGTGTCAAGACGTTTCCAGGTAACATCCATGTCTTCGTTAAAAGTTCCTAGGTTTATTAGCAAAAATCTACTAGCATCAATGCCATAACGGTCTACTAGTTCTTGAGGAGCAATCACATTACCTAAAGATTTACTCATTTTTTGACCAGCTACACTAATAAAACCATTAATGAGGATTTTTTGCGAGTTAGCTAATCCTGCTGACATCAACATTGCTTGCCACATAGCAGCCTGTTGGCGTAAATTATCTTTACCAGCTACTTGTACTCCTGGCCAAAATTTAGCAAATTGCTGAGTTTGTTGAGGCCAGCCTAAAGTAGAAATATAATTAATCAAAGCATCAAACCAAACATACATCACGTGTTGAGGATCGCCAGGAACAGCAATGCCCCAAGGCATTTTTGTTTTTAAGCGAGAAATACTAAAGTCTTGTAAACCTTGTTGCACAAAACTGACAATCTCAGCCATCTTGCCAGCCGGTTGTACAAACTCAGGTTGCTGCTGATAAAGTTCTAATAATGGTTGTTGATATTTGGAAAAACGAAAAAAATAATTTTCTTCTTCACGAACTTCTAGCTCTTGATTGGGATGTAAAGGACATCGGCCATGCTTAAGCTCACTATCGGTTTTTTCTAACTCACAACCCACACAGTATTTAACCTGATAAAGTTTTTGATAAATGTCTTGATTTTGTTGACAACGTTGCCAAAACTCCTGTGCTGCTTGGACATGATGATCATCAGTAGTTCTAATAAAATGATCATAGCTAAGATTAAGCAGTTTTTTCAAATCAGCAAATTTAGCAGCATATTGGTCGCAGTATTGTTGAGGTTTTAGTTGAGCTGCTTGAGCTTTTTGATAAATTTTTTGCCCATGCTCGTCAGTGCCAGTGTTAAAGATTACTTTTTGGCCAATTAAACGATGATAACGTGCTAGCACATCTGCTTCAGTAATTTCCAAGGCGAAGCCAATATGTGGTGAGGCATTAACATAAGGCAGTGTAGTGGTGATATAAAAATTTTTATTGGCCATAAAGACATTATAGCAAGCATTGTCAAAATAGTAGATCAAGTTAAAGTATGAGTTTGATTGAAATGAGTTGTTTTCTTAATAGGCAGCAACTTAATGGGTTATAGTAGTGACTAGCCAGCAAATTAATTCTAAGCCCATTAATCCAGTTGCTAGACCAATCACCAAAGGCCAAGTAATAACAACTAGCTGGAGTTTTAAAAACAACAAAATAGTTAATAAACTACTAATCCATAGCCCGTGTCTGGTTTTAAGTAATAAAAAACTAAAGACAAACAAATTGGTTAGAAAAAACACTATCAATAAAGGTAAATAACTAGCAGGTAACAACCAGTTTTTGATTTGTTCTGGATATACTTGGGTAATAATATAATAAGTTATGGCGCCAAATAACAGACCTAGTAATAAAGTAGGTAAGTGAGTGAGATAAGCTATTAACAGCTTTTTTAACCAGCTGTTTTGAGCTCTGCGATGTTTTTTGCGGCTAGTTTTTTTTAGTCTAGACTTGGCTTTTGGCATTGAACTTGCAGCTAATGGCTTGTTAACAGTATACTGCATCCATGTCTGTAGATTTAATCTTGATTTTAATAGTAATTGTTTTGGGTTTTGTGTCATTGTATTTTTTATTGCGCAAGTTAATGCTTGAAGAAAACCAAGATCAGCAAGAAGTTGAAGATTTAATTAATCAGGTTTTTGGTAAAAGTGCTCACAAGATTGCAGTGCAAAGTAAAGAGATTTTAAGCAGTGAAAAAGAAGCTATTAAAACCGATCTAGAAAACAAACAGCGCTTAATTGAAAAAATGGTCAAAAATCTGCAAGATGATTTGAACAAAAAACAAGATGAGCTGCGTTTGTTAGAAAAAGATCGAATTAAAAAGTTTTCGCAAATTACCACTGCTATTGATGAACATCAAAAAGTTACTGAAAAGTTAAAGGTTTCAGCAGAGCATCTGGCCAAGGTGTTGTCTAATAACCAGGCTCGTGGCGAATGGGGCGAGCGTATTATTGAAGATTTATTAGAGGCCAATGGTTTACTAGAGGGAGTGCATTATTTACGACAAAGTAACTTAGGTAGTTCTCAGTTAAAACCAGATATTACCTTGCTTTTGCCTAATCAGCGGCGGGTGGCAGTAGATGTTAAGTTTCCTTATGCAGAGGTGCAAAAAATGGTTTTAGCTGATACCAAAGCTGCTAAAGCTCGACATCTGAAACAGTTTGCTCGTGATTTACGAGTGAAGGTTAAAAAAGTAGCCAAGTATATTGATCCTGAGCATGATACTTTAGATTATGCGATTTTATTTGTGCCTAATGAAATGGTGTTTTCTTTTATTAATCAGCGTTTGCCAGAAGTAATAGATGAAGCTTTGGCTAAAAGAGTGATTATGGTTTCACCATTTACTTTTTTGATTGTTGCCCGCACAGTGATTGAAAGTTATCGCAACTTTATGATCGGGGATAAGCTCAAAGAAGTAGTAAAGACCATTGATGAATTTGTGGTTGAATGGGGACGATTTGGTGAGGAGTTTGCTAAGTTTGGCCGGAGCATTAAAAGTTTAAGTACTGGTTATGAGCGATTAACTGCTACTAGAACTAGACAGATGAATCGCAAGATTAAAAAGATTGAAGATTATCGTCAGGGTGGTTTAAAGATGTTAGAAGATTAAGCTGACTGAGGTGAGCTTAATACTGACTAAAAAATTTCAGATCGCGTTGAATAGCTAGGTCCCAATTATTATTGGGTTGTAGGTTGTGGTTAGCTCCGGCATAACTATAATAGTTAATTTTAATCGGAGCTAAGATTTGAGTATTGAGTTGAGCAGAATCAGTGCTGAGTAAAGCTTGTTTAGTTTGTTGGCGACGCTGGTTTTCTTTTTTAAGCTTGCTTACAAACTCATCACTCCAAGTTTTTAAAGCAGCTTCATCTGCAGTGCCATGATGAATTTGCAAGGGCGCATTAAGTTTATCTAAGTGCTGAGTAATGCTAAACTCAAAAACATCATAATCTGCTTCAAGCAAGCTTAACCACTTACGCATTTCTTTACCCTCATCATCATGCTCATCACTGAAAAACAAGACTGAATAAGGAAACGGAGCAGTGACCGGAGCCCATAAGGTGGTAGGAATGGGTTGGCTTAAGATTTCTAGGACTGAAAGAGCAATTTGGCCGCCATTACTATGAGCCCAGATTTTAAGTTTATCTGGTGCTAATGCTAGATGCTGACTATCAGGTTTTTTCATGGGCTGATTAGGTAAAGTGAGCTTTCTTTGGTTTTGGATAGTGTAGATTAACTCAATTACATTGATTGGCTTGATAAATCTAGCCTCCCAACTATTGCTGGGTTCGGGATCACTTTGGCCATAGCCGAAAAAATCTGGAGCAAAAGTAACATAGCCGTTTTTGGCAAATACTGCTGCTGCATTTTTACTACCTAAGCCAGGGTAATAACTAGCTGCTGGCACCCAACCACGAATAAGGATCACTACTGGTAAAGGTTGGTTAGCATCCAAAGCTTGGCTAGGAACATTAACTACTCCAGTCATTTTTTGTTCAGTAGTAGTGTAGGAAAATAGATAACTAGTATAATCAGCAGTTTCTTCAAGAGTTTTTTCAATCTTAAGCTCACTAGCTTGAAATTGATACTCAGGTAAGTTGTTAAAAGAATATTTTAGCAATGGCAGTTCTTTGGGTTTTTTAATCTGTTTAACCAAGGGCGAGAGTAGTTGATCAGAAGGAAATAGCTCGATTTTTTGACCTAATAATAAACCACTAATAAAACTCATTAAAATAATTAAGAAAATTCCTAAAGCAATACGCATAAATGCATTGTAGCACTGCAAGCTGCTTTAGCGGAATTCAATGATAAGTTGTTTATTAAAAGCTTGGCTGATTCTTTGTAAGAGCTAACTCAAAGCACTAACCCCGGTGGGTTAGACCGGGGTAAGGAGTCAAAGCTAAATATAGTTTTTTACTGTTGACTGCCTGGTGTATTAGCTCTAACTTGAGCTTCATGTTTTACCCTCTTGCTCGGTAATGCTAGTCTAGGGTCGTATTCTGAGGCAGCAGACATATATTGAGCTAGCCATGCTAAGTTTTCCCCCTGTTGAGTAGCAGTCAATGGTTTTTCTTTTCTTTCTGACATTTTTACCTCCTTTCTAGTTTTTATATTTTTAATTTCCGTGAACTTAAAAACCCCGGTGCTGTGC